>NZ_JUQO01000210.1 GCF_001074635.1 Streptococcus mitis | reverse complement strand
AAAACACTGTTTTGAGGTTGTGGATAGAACTGACGAAGTCAGTAACCATATCTACGGCAAGGCGAAGCTGACGTGGTTTGAAGAGATTTTCGAAGAGTATTAGAATTATAAAAAACGCATAATATCAGATGTAGAAAATTTGATATTATGCGTTTTATCATGAAAAGATTTTCTAAATTATCTCCTCAAATTGATTTTTTCACAGTCTAAAATAATTGATAGATAAACTATGAGTTGGGATTATTCTGACTCCTTACGAAAGCTAAATAATCCAGCAGTTAGAGTTAACATTCCAAATAGGGTAGCGAGAATTGAGTGATTTTCTCCAGTATTTGGCAAAGTCTTAGCTACTTGTTTCGAAATAGTTTCAGTCTTAGTTGCTAACGGCTCAGCTTGAGTTTTTGTACTACTTGAGTCATTTCCATTTTGTTCTGTAGTTGTTGGAGTATTATTACTATTTACAACTGGAACAGGAATTGTAGTACCTCCGTTATCACGGCTTGCGGCAACTTTGAAAGTCATAGCATAGATACTAAAGTGATTGGTTTCAAAAGTCACCTTATCTGTATCTTGTTTGAACTTCAATGCCTGTAAAGTACCGTCTGGAGCAACATAATAGACATTTTCAACTGGCTTATCAGCAGAAAGACTTACTAGAACCATGCCGTTTGGCTGAATAGCCTTGCCTCTCGCGTCATACAGATGAATGTCGAAGGCCTTGTATTTTTTTGATTCAAGTGAATTCGACTTGGTTTCTTCTACCCTGATATATCTGACATTTTTGAGTGTTGCTTCTGAACCATATACTTGAACGCTTCCAGCTTCGCTCGAAAGAACACGAGTATTGTTTGGGATGGCTGGATTAAGCGTAGGCGTTACGGGAGTTGTCGGTGTTATTGGAGCAACTGGTGTAACTGGATTTACAGGATTTTCACTTGGCTTCTCAGCTGGTTTCTCTGGCTTAGCAGGTTGTGGTTGATCAGCTGGAATAGTAGGAACACTTGGTTGCTTGTCTGGCTTAGGCTGTTCACTTGGCTTCTCTACTGGTTGTACTGGCTTAGTAGGCTGTGGTTGCTCAGCTGGAACAGTAGGAACACTTGGTTGCTTGTCTGGCTTAGGTTGCTCGCTTGGCTTAACTTCTGGTTTTACTTGCTCGGCTGGTTTTTCAGCAGGGTTCTTAAACAAGAAAACATAAGTATCGTAGGTTTCACCAAATAGATTGTATGAATGAGTTTTAGTCTTCTCATCATAGCGATTTGTTTCTTCACTTGGGAATCCTGGATAATAGAGTTCTTCCAGTTTTCTATCCTTAGTTAATGTATAAACCTGAATATCTTCTTTCTTCTCTTTTGATTTGATAGTTAAAGAGATACCGCCACCTTGGAGAGTTCGATTTGTTCCGTAAGTTGGATTTCCATTTTTATTAGGAACTTCATAGAAGATTGTATAAGCTTCGTAGTTCATTCCTTCTAACTCTGGAACTTTTACTCGAACAAGAGCAGGTTTAAACCTACTGTCCATATCTCCAAATCCGCTACCTTTAAATTTTATCTCTTTACCGTTTTCGAACATCGGATTATTGAAATTCGAATTAAAAGTATTTACTTTTATATGAGAGCCTGCATGAAGCAAGTCTGGTTCAGCTGTCCACCAACCGTAAGATGTTTTTTCTACATTTTCAGTAGGGAGTGGAATAGCAAGGTCGTTTGTTGTTAGAGTAGGGCGACCTGCTCCGTTAAACCAACGTTTTGGATTGTTAGTTCGATAAGGAATCTTTGGCAATCCAGCATTTTCAGCTGGTTCCACTGGTTTAGTAGGTTGCGGTTGCTCCACTGGTTTAACCTCTGGTTGAGGGTTTTCAGCTGGTTTATTTTCAACCGGCTTGTTCTCAGCTGGTTTCGGCTGCTCAGCTGGCTTAACTGTTTCAACTGGTTTCGAAATTTCAGCAGGTTTTTCCGCTTCCGCTGGTTGAAGATCTTTCGGTGTTGGTTTTTCTTCTACTGGTTTATTTTTAGTGTAAATAAAATAGTAGCGGAAAAGATTATCTCCTTTACCATTTTTGTAGCCAGAACCACGCAAAGCATAGGCTGCATCATAGCTAACTCTGACAACTTTTGGATCTGGGTCAATATCTGGATGGTCTGCAGCTGATTTTACGACGTGGCTAAAAGTGTAGTCGGAGAATTTTTTTGCTGTTAGTATTCCATCTGCACTATCTTTGTCAGGTGCGTTCCATGTAGACCAAACTTCTGCTCGTTTTGGACTATCAATCCTTGATTCAGTAGTGTATCCATATTTTTGAACACGATCAGCATCTAAGAAATCTGCTTGTATTTCATATGTTCGAGCGCTTATATCTGGTACTGCTTGCACAGCTCCAGGTTTTCCTGGGATTGGTCTATGGATTAGTTCATCTATGTCAACTCCATTAGCAGCATAAAGCTTCTCATTAGCCTCAACTATTAGTTTATTGCGCTCTTCTTGAGTTTTAGCTGCGCCATTCTTATAGGCTAAATCTTCTGCCACAATCTTCTTCATCTCTTCAGGATCTGTTATAGGTTGTTCTGGTTCAGGCGTTATGATTGGTAGACCTGGATCAGGTAGCTGATTGGTTGGATCGACGTTGTATTTTTTCTCGATCTCAGCATTTTTCTTGTCCTCTGCGATAGCCTCATCTGTTCCGTTTGCAAGAATGTTGCCCTCGGTTGAAGGTTTTTCGACAGGCGCGGGATCTTCTACCGGCTTTTCAGCAGGTTTCGAAACTTCTTTGCCTGGCTTTGGCTTAGCAATTGGGTCGAGCATACTGAAATCAACCCAGCTACCATTAGGTTTAGCAGCAACATTTGGCTGCGGCGCAACGTTTTCCTCGGCACGCACCAAAGTTGGCACGGCAGTACTAAGAATTACAGCAGAGAAAGTGACAATACCTAGTTTAGTTAGTTTATTCATAATTTTTCCTCCTCAGGAATATATAATTGCCTTTTTAGGCTTATAAAATGACAAAATCAACTTCCTTTCAAGAGCACAAAAGCAAAATTTTGAGCCAACTCATTATCTAAACATTTAATGTTCTTGATAGAAGCCTTAAATGAACCTTCATCCATTAACGGAACAATACAGCTATCATACTATTACATATCTTAATGATTTTTAAGTTTTTTGTTACCATAAGCTCGCTATCTCCTTTAGAGATAGGGAACTAAGTGTATCGCGTAACGACCGTTAAACGATACACAAAAAAATACCAGTCTAATACAGGTTAAAAACACTGTTAAACTCGCATTTTTTAAAATATTCATATTGTTGTTTTGACTGTTTTATCAAACGGTCGTTAATCGAAACAAATTTACGACTTCATTCTACCATTTTTCCCTGTTTTTAGCAATGATTTTCCGTTTTTTTTGACGATTGTTCGCCACTTTATTACGTTCTAACACTTTATATAGGGTTGATGTAGAAATTTGTTCAGCTTTTGCAATATTACGTATGCTTATATTTGAATGTAGATATTTGTTAAGTATCCGCTCCTCCTTTTCTTTTGAAATCCGTTTTGCTCCTAATCTAACACCATTTTCCTTAGCTTTTCGAAGTCCCTCTTTTGTGCGAAACCTCAGATTTTCCAGCTCATTTTCTGCCACAAAGCCTAAAATGATGCAAAGTAACCTGCCAATAAGAGAGCCTGTCTCTAGTTTTTCATGCAAACTGACTAGGTGAATATTAGATTCATTAAATAGTTCAATAAGTTCTAGTAGCTTAAACATAGATCGAGTCAGTCTATCTAACTTATAGATAGTGAAAGTAACCTGCTTGCCGTCTTTCGAAAAGTCAGAGGCCAGTTTTAAAGCTTTTGTAAGTTCAGGACGAGTGTTATTTGCACCAGATTCCTTTTCTATAAAAAGTTTATCGCAATGTTTGAGAGCTTCGATTTGCACTTTCAATCCTAGGTCTTGCTTATAAGTAGATACACGGGCATAGCCTATGTTGATAGTCTTTTTAGACATAAAAATCCTCCTGTTATCTTGATACAGAGGGATATTTTACTATGAATTTTAAAATAAGAAAAGACTTCAATTTCATAATCCCTATGAACTACACCCAAAAAGCTAGATTATTCTATCTAACTTTTTAGGGTTTACATAGATAGGGAAGGTATAATGATAGGAGTTTTACTTGCTTCTTTTCATTACCAAATAATCACGCGGTCTTCTGGTGAACGCCACATACCGTCTCCCTCTTTAACATCATAGGTTGTAAAGAAATCATCGAAGTTTGGTACTTGTACATTGACACGGAGTTTGGCTGGCGCGTGCACATCCACGCTAGCCAAAAGTTTCATAAATTCTGGACGACCTTTCATGCGCCAGATGCGACCAAAGTTGTAGAAGAATTCTTCTGCTGAGAAGTCTGCTTCTCGCTTAGCTGCTTCAAGCGCTGCAGCGATTCCTCCCAAGTCAGCCACGTTTTCTGACACAGTCAATTTACCGTTAATGGTTGCTCCATAAGAATCCTGTCCATCAAATTGATCGATAACTTTTTGTGTTTTCTCTTTGAAGGCGGCATAGTCGCTCTCTGTCCACCAATCCTTGAGGCTACCATTTTCATCAAAGGAAGCTCCGTTGGTATCAAAGGCGTGGGAAATTTCATGGGCAATAACTGCCCCAATACCACCGTAGTTAGCAGAAGATGACTGATGCAAGTCATAGAAAGGTGCTTGTAAAATGGCCGCTGGGAAGACAATTAGGTTCTTCTGTGGATTGTAGTAAGCATTGACCATATGAGCAGGCATGCCCCATTCCTTGTAGTCTACAGGCTGGTTCCACTTGCTCCAATTGTGCTTGATTTCCACACGCGCAAAGGCTAGAGCATTGTCAAAAAGACTAGCATTTTCATCCACTACCTTGTCCTTATAGCGTTCTGGCAATTCTTCTGGGTAACCGATATAAGGCTTGATGACATTGAGTTTGACAATGGCCTTGTCACGAGTTTCAGGAGTCAGCCAGTCATTTTTAGCCAAGCGTTCCTTATAGACATCAATCATAGTTGCCACTTTTTTCTCCACGTCTGCCTTGGCCTCTGGAGAGAATTTTTCATGGGCATACCAGAGACCCAAGGCTTGTTTGAAAGGACCTTGTGCTAGCTGGTAGGCTGCCTTGACCTTGTCTTTGGCTTCTGGAACTCCAGAAAGCGCACGACTGTAGGCACCTGACAAGACACGGATTTCTTCTGTTAAATAGCTGGTTGAGAGATTCACAACACTTAAAATTAAGGTTGCCTTGAGGAGAGGCCAAGCCTCTTCACTATAGAATTGATCTGCTGCTTGCCAGAAGCGTTCCTCATCTACAATAACCTTGTCTGGCACTTGTCCAAGAACGGCTTGGAAGAAGTCATCCAGAGGTAGGGCAGGCGCAAATTTCTTGAAATCTTCATAAGAATATGGATGGTAGAGTTTAGCATATTCTGAACTTTCTTCATTAGAAAGCACCACTGCCGCAACTCGACGATCCAATTCTAGTCTTTTCTCTAGCAAGTCTTCAATTTCTGTATCAGAGAAATCATAAGCCTTGAGGAGATTTGCGCTGCTTTCTTTCCAAAGAGTCAAGAGCTCTTCGCGCTGAGGATGGTCTTCTGCATAGTAGGTCGTATCTGGCAGGATCGTGCTTGGAGCGCTAGCCCATAAAACGTTGATTCTGGCATCCATAAAGTCTGGCGATACACCAAAAGGAAGGAAGTTAGGTTTTCCTGCAAGTTCAAACTCTGCTAGTTTGGCAGTGAAATCTGCAAAAGTCTCCAATTCTTGGAACTCTTTAAGAAGAGGCAAAACAGGTGTGATACCGTCGGCTTCTCTCTTATCAAAGTCACGAACTAGGCGGTGGTATTTGACAAAGTTTGCCAAGATAGCATCCTCAGGCACCTCTTCACCTGCCAACCACTTGTCTGTTGTATCCAGCATCAAGTCTTCAATTTCCTGGTCTAAATCAACAAAACCACCTGTTTGAGACTTATCTGCTGGGATTTCAGCTGTCTTCTGCCATTCTCCATTGATTGCATCATAAAAATCATCTTGATAACGTGTCATCTTGTTCTCGCTTTCATTTGTACTTGCTTTTAGCTTAACAAAAATTACCTGGGAATGCAATTAAAATACAAGATTAAAGAAACTTAAATATTTTACTGTTAATATTTTAATTTTTTGAAAAATTAACTTGACTT
>NZ_JUQO01000028.1 GCF_001074635.1 Streptococcus mitis | reverse complement strand
ATCGGGAAGACAGGATTCGAACCTGCGACACCTTGGTCCCAAACCAAGTACTCTACCAAGCTGAGCTACTTCCCGAGTTAAATAGAAAAATGCACCCTAGAGGAGTCGAACCTCTAACCGCCTGATTCGTAGTCAGGTACTCTATCCAGTTGAGCTAAGGGTGCTCATTATATTATGCCGAGGACCGGAATCGAACCGGTACGATCGTTACCAATCGCAGGATTTTAAGTCCTGTGCGTCTGCCAGTTCCGCCACCCCGGCCTCTCTAAGCGAACGACGGGATTCGAACCCGCGACCCCCACCTTGGCAAGGTGGTGTTCTACCACTGAACTACGTTCGCACTGTTTTCTTCTATCTAAAAATGCCGGCTACATGACTTGAACACGCGACCCTCTGATTACAAATCAGATGCTCTACCAACTGAGCTAAGCCGGCTCATTTATTATATCTTAATGCGGGTTAAGGGACTTGAACCCCCACGCCGTTAAGCGCCAGATCCTAAATCTGGTGCGTCTGCCAATTCCGCCAAACCCGCATATATGACCCGTACTGGGCTCGAACCAGTGACCCATTGATTAAAAGTCAATTGCTCTACCAACTGAGCTAACGAGTCTAAAATAACTTTCGTTATTCCAAACGGTCCCGACGGGAATCGAACCCGCGATCTTCGCCGTGACAGGGCGACGTGATAACCGCTACACTACGGGACCTATGGGAGTTAACGGGATCGAACCGCTGACCCTCTGCTTGTAAGGCAGATGCTCT
>NZ_JUQO01000209.1 GCF_001074635.1 Streptococcus mitis | reverse complement strand
AGAAGGAACTAAATTCCAAAGTGATAACCCAGGAATTACAGTTGGCAAAGATGGCAAAGTAATCGTAACCATTCCAGAAGGAGCGAAACCAGGGGATAAGATTACAGGAACCATCACAGTAACATATCCAGACGGTTCTAAAGATGAAGTTCCAGTGGAGGTAACGGTTAGAGAAAAAGACAAAGACATCTACACCCCAGAGTACGATAAAGGA
>NZ_JUQO01000208.1 GCF_001074635.1 Streptococcus mitis | reverse complement strand
GTCTTTTTGTATCACTAAAACATAACCTAAAAATAAATAGACAATCAAATCTAGTACAAAAAGAGAAAATATCCTCCTTTTCATCATCTCACTTGTCTTAAAGATTCTGTTTAATAAAATCTTTATCGTAGTATCTACACACATTTTTATCAAAAAGATAAGAGTTAATACACGATTATCAACTGTACCATGAAGAATAAATGGAAATATAGTTAATATAAAACTAGAAATCTCTAAATATTTTATCCAAGGAGATTGAGACATCCTACTTTTAAACTGACTGATTTTCCTATATTCACTAGCTAATCTAGTATCAAAATCTTTACCAATTATATTAAAGATTAAGAACTCCAGGATAAAAATACTGATTAATACAATATAAGTAAAAACCTTTCCTGGGAAATATTTATTGATTAAAATCGGGAAACTCATTAACAGAATCGAATTTATGGCTAGACAGATAGATACTATTTTATTTTTCACTGAATATATAGGGAGCGATACTATCGAATAGAGAAACGCTAAAAAAAGAAGCAAGAGATACTCAGTACTGCTAATTAACGGCGCCCTTAATGATAAAAATAGATAGGCACCCCACACGATGGTATGCGCTTTACGAATTGACTCTAGATTACTCATCTACCTACTCCTAATATGTAAAGAAAATCCATTTTTAGCTCACATTCTCTTTCCAACAAGTCATAAACGTTTCATGATATTTCCTTCTTCTACATTATGTAAAGTTGAAATACATTTTTTGCTAGTGAAAATATAATTGTTATTTAAAATCCCAAAAAGATCTATCCTTCTTCTAGACCTAAACCAAGTCAGATTAAAGATACAAATATAATGATAAGGCTTTCTTTTACTTTAGACTACCATAAAACAAGGAATCTTTCAACAAAATTCATTGGCAAACTACTATTCTAGAAGATTGACAGCTCAAATCTTTCAGAATAGAACAATTCTAACTATGGAATATCCTAACTTCATAAATATCTATGCAATTCTAGACCTAGAATTCCTATAAACTAAATGTTTTGGCACTCTTCTAAGCCATTGATAGCCTTAAATGTTAATTTTTGAAGGATTCTAAAGCTAGAAGAACTCAAAAATGAAGATAACTAAGCTATTCGAAGCTTAAAAGGACCTTTGGTGAATTTCAATAGCACTTCAACTAGCTATTCTTACAATTCTTCCGATGAGCTTTGAGTTTTTTCAGAGCCCAATCATAGTGACTTGACGTGCTACTGACAAAGTAGGAACCTAGACTTGTCCCACCCGTCCACTTATAGACACCTTTGGTAAAGAGTTCGTCATTGCTAAAAACTTCTATCAACTCTAAAACCTCTCTATGTGATTGTTCTAGGAGTCTAGTTGCTTCTTCTAATGTCGTTTTCTGGTGCTTCTTCCAAAAAGCGTCATTCATTTGTCCATAAGTTTTCCAATTATAAGGTTCAGGGAGAAAAGGTTTTTCGTGACCTTCTTGATTAGAATATACCCAAGTCGAAAGTAACTGCTACCATTCATAAAGATTAATCAGGACATCCCGTAGATTTTTATCCCTTTTCCAGTGAGCTTCTTTTTTCTTTGGGTCTCTTAAAAAATCAAATGGAGTCTGTAGCTCATCTTCACTTAGTTGGGAGATGAAACGATTGAGCTTTTCATAGTTTTCCTTAGAGGCCAGCACTAGCTCCTCTTTTGTTTTCGGTCTAGGCACAGGAGTACTCCCTTCATATTACTAGTTATTATTAGAGATTTTTTATCCTTTAAATCTCTATAACTTATCCTTTAATTTCTCAACAAAGAGATAGGCTGCTGGACAGGTCAAGGTATTTTTAATCGTTAAATGGTTGATTTGATGAATCTTTTTGCGGTCTGTATGGGGAAATTCACGACAGGCCTTTGGACGAACGTCATAGATGGAACAGAGATTATCTCCTCCTAAAAAGGGACAAGGCATGGATTTAAAAACCTTATCACCATCTTCATCTACCTGCAGAAACTCCGCTTCAAAAGCTGGTAATTTCATCTTAAAATACTTGACGATTCGTGTAATATCCGCTTCTTTAAAGTCAGGCCCCAATGTCTTACAACAGTTAGCACAGGCCGTGCAATCAATTTCTGCAAAGACTTCTTGGTGAATCTGTTGGGCTATCTTATCTAGATTTTTTGGTGGTTTTTTCTTTAGATTGGCTAAAACTTTACGGTGCTCCTTTTGCTTTTGCAAGGCTAGCTGATGGTAATACTCAATATCAATTTCTTTAGACATGGTTTCTCTCTTATTCTAATTACTTTCCCCTATTATACCATGCCTCTGGAGCATTTAAAAGTGGACTTCACAAGACTATACTATTCCCGAATGTATAAAAAACCTTGCAACTAAGTTACAAGGTTAATGACATTAATCGAAGTTAACGTATTCTTTTTGAAGTTCAAGAACTTCTTCCATTGTTGAACACTCTGTAAGGGCACGGTTAGCGTACTCTTCCATCTTAGCAGTATCCAATTTCTTCATCAAGCTACGTGTACGAAGTACAGATGTTGCTGACATAGAGAACTCATCCAAGCCCATTCCGACAAGAAGTGGAACAGCTGTTTGGTCACCAGCCATCTCACCACACATACCAGCCCATTTACCTTCAGCATGAGCTGCCTTGATAACGTTGTTGATCAAGCGAAGGATTGATGGGTTATATGGTTGGTAAAGGTATGAAACTTGCTCGTTCATACGGTCTGCCGCCATTGTATATTGAATCAAGTCGTTTGTACCAATTGAGAAGAAGTCTACTTCTTTAGCAAATTGGTCTGCAAGCATCGCTGCTGCAGGGATTTCAATCATGATACCAACTTGGATGTTATCCGCAACTGCAACTCCTTCAGCAAGAAGATTTGCTTTTTCTTCTTCATAAACTGCTTTAGCTGCACGGAATTCTTTCAAGAGGGCAACCATTGGGAACATGATACGCAATTGACCATGAACAGAAGCACGAAGAAGAGCACGGATTTGTGTACGGAACATTGCATCTCCAGTTTCAGAAATAGAGATACGAAGAGCACGGAATCCAAGGAATGGGTTCATTTCATGTGGCATATCAAAGTAAGGAAGTTCCTTATCTCCACCGATATCCATTGTACGAACAACCACTGGTTTCCCATTCATTCCCTCAAGAACAGCCTTATACGCTTCATACTGCTCATCTTCAGTTGGGAAGTCTTGAGAATCCATGTATAAGAACTCTGTACGGTAAAGTCCAACAGCTTCTGCACCGTTGTTGTTAACACCTTCAACGTCTTTTGGAGTACCGATGTTAGCAGCCAACTCGAAGTGTTTACCGTCAGCAGTTACTGTTTGAGCATCTTTCAAAAGTGCCCATTCAGCTTTTTGTTTAGCATAAGCTTCACCAGCTGCTTTAAATTCTGCCGCTTGTTCATCTGTTGGGTTGATAATCACTTCACCAGTGATTCCGTTAACGGCAAGGATATCACCGTCTTTGACGATTTCAGTGATGTTATTTGTTCCCAATACAGCTGCAATTTCAAGTGTACGTGCCATGATAGCTGAGTGGCTTGTACGTCCACCGATATTTGTTACAAAAGCTTTTACAAAGTTTTTGTCCAATTGAGCTGTATCAGATGGTGTCAAGTCATGCGCAATCACGATTACTTCTTCATTGATTGAAGCTGGGTTTGGCAATTTCTTACCAAGTAGGTTTGCCAATACACGTTTTGTCACGTCGCGGATATCCGCTGCACGTTCTTGCATGTATGGGTTGTCTTCCATACCTTCAAAGATAGTGATGAACATGTCAGTCACTTCTTTAAGACCTGCTTCAGCATTGACTTTCTTAGCACGAATTGTTTCTTTAATCTGACCAATCAATTCTGGGTCAGAAAGAACCATCAAATGAGCGTCAAAAACTTGAGCCGCTTCTTCACCAAGCGTACCTACAGCTTTCTCGCGGATAAGAGAAAGCTCGTTTTGAGAAGCTTCAAGAGCAACATCCAAACGAGCCTCTTCTGCGTTTGTATCTTCGACTGAAATAGTCTCGAATGACAAATCCGGTTGAACGAGTAGATATGCTTTTGCAACTGCAACACCGTCAGATGCCGCGATTCCTTTAAGCATTTCTGTCATTTCCCTTATGCCAATCCTTCTTTTTCCATTGTTTCTGAGATTGCAGCGATAGCGTCATCTGCATCTGCACCTTCAGCTGAGATAGTTACGTCAGCACCTTGGCCAACACCAAGACTCATAACACCCATAATTGATTTAAGGTTAACTGATTTACCTTTGTACTCAAGAGTGATATCTGAAGCAAATTTGCTAGCAGTTTGTACCAACAATGTTGCTGGACGTGCGTGAATACCTGTTTCTGCCACTACGTGGAAATCTTTAGAAGCCATAGTTTGACTCTCCTTTTGTTCTTTCTTTTTTGAGTTATATGTGATAACCCTTACAATTTGGTATTATACCATCTTCTAGGATTTTTTTCAAGCATTTTATGGGATTTATTCGATTTCCTTTCAGATAACTTGCTGAAAATCTTCCATATCGGATAACAAAACACAGGATATAGTTTTTAAAAATCAACTTATAGGAGAATTATCACTATTTTACAAAACAAACACTACATATTGTGTTTTGTTTGCTTATGTAGAAAAACAGACCACTATATTTAGTTTCAAATCGTTGACAAAAATTTATTTTCTGATATACTAAGATAGTATTAAATTTTAAAAGAGGAGTTACACAATGGTAACCGTTTATTCTAAAAATAACTGTGTCCAATGTAAAATGACTAAACGTTTCTTGGACAGTAATAACGTTGAATATAAAGAAATCAATCTCGATGAACAACCTGAGTACATCGATCAAGTTAAAGAGCTCGGTTTCAGCGCAGCTCCTGTTATCCAAACACCAACTGAAGTCTTTTCAGGTTTCCAACCAGGAAAACTGAAACAATTAGCATAATCTTAGTACATCATCCAGAAGAAACTGCTTCTAGGGCCAACTTAGAAGCCTTTCTTTTGTAATTAGATAAGGGAAATTTTATGGGATTAAAACATCTTGAGGACGTGACCTACTTCCGTCTCAATAACGAAATCAACCGTCCTGTCAATGGACAAATCATGCTTCATAAAGATAAGGAAGCCTTGGATGCCTTCTTTAAAGAAAATGTAGTTCCAAATACTATGGTTTTTGATTCAATCAAAGATAAAATCAACTACCTCATTGAACACAACTACATCGAAACAGCCTTTATCAAGAAATACCGTCCAGAATTCTTGGAAGAATTGTCTCAATTTATTAAAGAACAAAACTTCCAATTCAAGTCTTTCATGGCTGCCTATAAGTTTTACAATCAATACGCCTTAAAGACTAACGATGGGGAATATTATCTTGAAAGTATGGAAGACCGTGTCTTCTTTAACGCCCTTTATTTCGCTGATGGGAATGAAGCTGTTGCAATCGATATTGCCAATGAAATCATCCACCAACGCTACCAACCTGCTACTCCTTCTTTCCTCAATGCTGGACGTGCTCGTCGTGGAGAATTGGTATCATGTTTCCTAATCCAAGTGACGGATGATATGAACTCTATCGGACGTTCTATCAACTCAGCTCTTCAACTTTCACGTATTGGTGGTGGTGTGGGAATTTCCCTCAGTAACCTTCGTGAAGCTGGTGCACCTATCAAAGGCTATGAAGGAGCTGCTTCTGGTGTCGTACCAGTCATGAAACTCTTCGAAGACAGTTTCTCTTACTCTAACCAATTGGGTCAACGTCAAGGTGCCGGTGTTGTTTACCTCAACGTCTTCCACCCAGATATTATCGCCTTCCTTTCAACTAAGAAAGAAAATGCCGATGAAAAAGTTCGTGTCAAAACCCTATCACTTGGTGTTGTAGTACCCGATAAATTCTACGAATTAGCACGTAAAAATGAAGAAATGTATCTCTTCAGTCCTTACTCTGTAGAGCTTGAATACG
Source organism: Streptococcus mitis (assembly GCF_001074635.1). Classification (GTDB taxonomy): domain Bacteria; phylum Bacillota; class Bacilli; order Lactobacillales; family Streptococcaceae; genus Streptococcus; species Streptococcus mitis_E. The sequence goes on along the minus strand of NZ_JUQO01000208.1, from coordinate 3,488 downwards.
GTGTGCCATTTAACTACATCGACATCACTGAAAAATACGATGAATTGGTCGCAAATCCAAATATCCGCAAGACAAAAATCAAGGCGCGTGATTTGGAAACTGAAATCTCTAAATTGCAACAAGAGTCTGGCTACCCTTATGTAGTCAACATCGATACGGCTAACCGTGCAAATCCCGTTGATGGAAAAATCATCATGAGTAACTTGTGTTCTGAGATTCTTCAAGTCCAAGAACCAAGCTTGATCAACGATGCTCAAGAATTCCTTCAAATGGGGACGGACGTTTCATGTAACCTTGGTTCAACCAACGTAGTCAACATGATGACTTCACCTGACTTTGGTCGTTCTATCCGTGCTATGGTTCGTGCTCTTACTTTCGTTACAGATAGTTCACACATCGTAGCTGTACCAACTATTGACCATGGAAATAGCCAAGCCCACACCTTTGGACTTGGTGCCATGGGACTTCACAGCTACCTTGCCCAACAATTGATTGAATATGGATCGCCTGAGTCTGTTGAATTTACAAGCATCTACTTTATGCTTATGAACTACTGGACTTTGGTTGAGTCAAACAATATTGCGCGTGAACGTGGTATCACCTTCCATAACTTTGAAAAATCAGACTATGCTAAGGGAAGCTACTTCGACAAGTATATTACAGGCGAGTTTGTTCCAAAATCAGAACGTGTTAAAGAACTCTTCAAAGATGTCTTTATCCCAAGTGCTGCTGATTGGGCTGAGCTTCGTGACAAGGTTCACACAGATGGACTTTATCACCAGAACCGCCTTGCTGTTGCTCCAAATGGTTCGATCAGTTACATCAATGACGTTTCGGCTTCTATCCACCCGATTACGCAACGTATCGAAGAACGTCAAGAAAAGAAAATCGGGAAAATCTACTACCCTGCTGCTGGATTGTCAACAGAAACCATTCCTTACTACACTTCTGCCTACGACATGGATATGCGTAAAGTGATTGATGTTTACGCTGCTGCGACAGAGCACGTGGATCAAGGACTTTCACTCACCCTCTTTATGCGTAGTGACATTCCAAAAGGTCTTTACGAATGGAAAAAAGAAAATAAACAAACGACACGTGACTTGTCTATCCTTCGCAACTACGCCTTTAACAAGGGCATCAAGTCTATCTACTACGTCCGTACCTTTACAGATGATGGTGGAGAAGTCGGTGCCAACCAGTGTGAAAGCTGTGTGATTTAATCTTTGCTTGAGGAAACTACATTTTCTCAGATAAGTATTCATTTACCCTGCTAAACTAAACTGGAATAAGCATCTATACTATGGAAAAACAGAAAAGTCGGGCTTCCGACTTTTTGTGCGAAACTACTCTAGAATTATGATAAAATAGAAGTAATTGTGAGTTCGCAATACTAAACACAGAAAGAGATTTCAAAATGGAAACTTACTACAAAGCCATTAACTGGAATGCCATCGAAGATGTCATCGACAAATCAACTTGGGAAAAACTGACGGAGCAATTCTGGCTTGATACACGTATTCCCTTGTCAAATGACTTGGATGACTGGAGAAAGCTATCCAACAAAGAGAAAGACTTGGTCGGAAAAGTTTTTGGTGGTTTAACCCTTCTTGATACCATGCAATCTGAAACTGGGGTTCAAGCCCTTCGCGCGGACATCCGTACACCACATGAAGAAGCTGTTTTCAATAACATCCAATTTATGGAATCTGTTCACGCTAAATCTTACTCATCAATCTTCTCTACCTTGAATACTAAGGCTGAGATTGAAGAAATTTTCGAATGGACCAATACCAATCCTTACCTACAAAAGAAGGCTGAGATTGTCAACGAAATCTACCTAAACGGTAGCCCACTTGAAAAGAAAGTTGCCAGTGTCTTCCTTGAAACCTTCCTCTTCTATTCAGGTTTCTTTACTCCCCTCTACTATCTTGGTAACAACAAACTAGCCAACGTTGCGGAAATCATTAAATTGATCATTCGTGATGAGTCTGTTCACGGAACCTACATCGGATATAAATTCCAACTCGGTTTCAATGAATTACCTGAAGAAGAGCAAGAAAAACTCAAAGAATGGATGTACGACCTTCTCTACACTCTTTATGAAAACGAAGAAGGTTACACAGAGAGCCTCTATGACGGTGTTGGTTGGACGGAAGAAGTCAAAACCTTCCTTCGCTACAATGCTAACAAAGCTCTCATGAACCTGGGACAAGATCCACTCTTCCCAGATTCGGCTGATGATGTCAACCCAATCGTTATGAACGGTATTTCAACAGGAACATCCAACCACGACTTCTTCTCTCAAGTCGGAAATGGTTACCTTCTTGGCGAAGTTGAAGCCATGCAAGACGATGACTACAACTACGGTTTGGACTAAGTCATCTATTTTATGAGTGATAACAAATATCATGGTTTGTTTAAAACAACCATGATATTTTTGTTTTTGTTTTCTTTTGTTTTTTAAATTGATTGATTGAATACTTTATGATAAAATAGTAATAGAAATAGAGGTGATAACGATGCTAAAGCAGGAAAAACTAGATAATATACTAGAAACGGTAAATACAAAGGGAACTATTACTGTAAAAGAAATCATGACTCGCCTGGATGTGTCAGATATGACTGCTAGACGCTATTTACAAGAGTTGGCAGACAAAGATTTACTTGTTCGAGTGCACGGGGGAGCTGAGAAAATTCGCACAGGTTCCATTTTAAATAATGAACGTTCCAATATTGAAAAACAAAGCTTACAGATTGCAGAAAAACAAGAAATTAGCCGTTTTGCAGGCCATTTAATCGATGAAGGTGAAACTATTTTTATCGGTCCAGGGACAACCTTGGAATCTTTTGCCCGTGAACTTCCAATCGATAATATTCGTGTTGTAACAAACAGTTTACCAGTCTTTCTCATCTTAAACGAACGAAAACTAACAGATTTGATTTTAATCGGTGGAAACTATCGCTCTATCACTGGAGCCTTTGTGGGAACACTAACCTTGCAAAACTTGGCCAATCTACAATTTTCTAAAGCTTTCGTTAGCTGTAATGGTATTAAGGACAATGCGATCGCGACCTTTAGTGAAGAGGAAGGTGAATCCCAACGCATCGCCCTCAATAATTCCAATAAAAAATACTTACTAGCTGACAATAGTAAGTTCAATAAATTTGATTTTTATACCTTCTACAATATCTCTGATATTGATACCATCGTTTCAGATTCTAAACTGAGCAAAGAAACCTTCGACCAACTTTCGAAACAAACAAAAATTATTCTTTCTAAACCATAAAACTGAGGATTGATAAAATATAAAATGCGTCATATCAAGAAAATAAGAATCTTGATATGACGCATTTTTGGATGAAGATTTTTACAAGGAGTTTCCTAGATTCTTTATGATTGTTGAAACGGCATAAAATCTGAATCAAAGGAGATATTATCCCGTTCTTCAGGACTGATAAAATTTAAAAAGATATTTTTAAATTCT
>NZ_JUQO01000207.1 GCF_001074635.1 Streptococcus mitis | reverse complement strand
ACTGACGAAGTCAGTAACCATACCTACGGCAAGGCGAAGCTGACGTGGTTTGAAGAGATTTTCGAAGAGTATTAGTCCAAAATTCTGGCTTAATAGTCTCCTTAAAACGCCAAAAACCCACCCAATGGGTAGGTTTTATCTGTATTATTCAGCTAGATTAAGCTTTACCTTCTGAACCGAATACGTCGATACGTTCTTCAACTGATGCTTGGATAGCTTTTACACCGTCAGCCAAGAATTTACGTGGGTCGAAGAGTTTTTTCTTGTCGTATTCTGCTTCGTTTGCTTCGTAGTCACGAGCAAATTTACGAGTTGCGTTAGCGAATGCGATTTGGCATTCGGTGTTAACGTTAACTTTCGCAACACCAAGTTTGATAGCTGCTTGGATTTGCTCATCAGGAATACCTGATCCACCGTGCAATACGATTGGGAATCCTGGAACAGCTTCAGTCAATTTTTGCAAGTGATCAAGGTGAAGACCTTTCCAGTTTTCTGGGTAAGGACCGTGGATGTTACCGATACCAGCTGCCAAGAAGTCGATACCAGTTTCAACCATTGCTTTAGCGTCTTCGATTGGAGCCAATTCACCATCACCGATGATTCCGTCTTCTTCACCACCGATAGTACCAACTTCAGCTTCCACTGATACACCATTTGCATGAGCAAATTCTACAACTTTACGAGCTTTTTCAAGGTTTTCTTCAACTGGAAGGTGTGAACCATCAAACATAACTGAAGTATAACCAACTCGGATACACTCAAGTGCATCTTCGTAGTGACCGTGGTCAAGGTGGATAGCTACTGGTACAGTGATACCCATTGATTCAACAAGGTTAGCGATCAAGTTGCGAGCAACTTTGTAACCACCCATGTATTTAGCAGCACCCATTGAAGTTTGGATCAAAACTGGAGCTTTTTTAGCTTCTGCTGCGCGCAAGATAGCTTGAGTCCACTCAAGGTTGTTTGTGTTAAATCCACCAACTGCATAACCGTTGTCACGAGCTGCTTGGACAAATTTTTCTGCTGAAACGATTGCCATTTTATCAGGCCTCCTGTATATTTTTATGGGTCATCCCATTTACATTGTTCATTTTATCACTTTTTGACAAAAAAATCTAGTTTTTCCCGCAGTTTCGATTGAATTTCTTCTAGCTTCATCTATGTAAACCCTTTCTCTACCTAGTCTTGGGCGACTTTTGGAAAAGCTATGAAGAAGGTCAAACGATTCTCCTTCATCTCAAAACGATAAGGTAATTTTTCATGTTCTAATAGACTCTTAACCACAAAGAGCCCCATACCAGAACCCTTGGCCTTGCGACTAGCATTATCAGAAAAAGATTGGGCTAGTTTTTCTTGTTCTTCTGGACTGCAGCTATTTTCTATAAAAAGTTCCCCTTCTCTTTCTCCAATGCGAACCAAACTACCTGGAGCAGAGTGCTTGATGGCATTACTGATGAGGTTAGACAAAATCAACTTCATAACTGATGGATTTAGATAAGCCTGCTGATGGGACAAGCTATTATCAATCTGAAGCTCTCTTTCCTTGGCTAGCAAGGCATAATCCTTGACTAGACTTTGCGTCATCTGGTGTAAGTCAATTTGTTCCCTATCATCTCGCAATTCCTGCACAGAAGAGAGGGAAAGTATCTGGAGAACATGGTGATTAAGTTCATCCACAATCCCCAAGGCAACTCCCAGATAGTGGTCTCTATCCTTATAACGCCCGACATTTTCTTTCATGTTTTCGATCAGGATTTTCAAACTAGCCAGCGGTGTTTTCAATTCATGAGAAGCCCCTCGTAGGAATTCGACCTTCATCTTTTCCAGCTGGAGAATGGCTTCATTCTTGTCATGCAAGTCCGCAATGACAGTCAAAAGATGCTGGTAGAGGCTATTGATTTGTTCCTTTAGATCTCCAATCTCATCCTTGGAATCCACGCGCAATCGCACTTGGGCATCCAAATCCATCATCCGTCGGGTCACCCGCTTGATTTCCAAAATCGGGGCAACGATAGTCCGAGCATAGATATAGGCCACCAAGAGGGAAATCAGAAAGGATGCCAGCAGGGTATAGGGAAGAAACTGGAGACTGATTTGCTCTGCTTCCTTTTGCAAATCCATGGACGCTAAAAACTGGAGAGTCATGGTACCACCGTCCTGCGTTGTCACCTCGCGCTCCTCGATAAAAAGAGAGGTTGTCTGACGTTCCGTATCCAGAGGAAGACTGTCCTTGACTTCTAACTTGTCCTCAGTCATCTCGCCCTTAACGACCCCCTTAATATCACTAGTCTGGGAATACAGCTCTAACACTTGCTCGATACTCTGCCTATCCTTCCCTTCTAGGGACTGGGCAATGGCTGTCGCTTTCTGGCCAATGGTTTCCTGACGATGGCTCAGATAAGTCGAAGGAAAAAGAAAATAAATAGCCAAATGAAGGCAAATAACCAGAACACTAAAAATCGAGAAGGTATATATAAATATCTTTGTAAATAAACCTGTTCGTTTCATTTTCGCTCCAATTTATAACCAACATTGCGCACAGTGAGGATGCAGTCCAAGTCTAGCTTTTTCCGCAATTCCTTGATATAGACATCGATGACACGGTCAAAGGGAACCTCATCTGTCGCCTTCCATACTGCATCGATAATCTGAGAACGAGTCAAGGCTCGTCCTTCATTTTTAACCAGATAGTCCAGAATTTCCAACTCTTTAGCATTGATAGCTACTTCCTCACCTGCTAGGCTGGCACTGTAGCTCTCAAAGTCCACCTTGGTATCCTTATAGGAGAAGATTCGTCCTGTATCATAATAGCGCTTGAAAATCGCGTCCACCCTCACTTTTAAGAGGGAGAGGGAGAAGGGCTTTTCCAGATAGCCATCTGCTAGCGAAGCAAAGGCACTCATCTTGTATTCTTCATCCTGAAAGGCAGTCAACATCAAAACAGGAACCTGACTGGTTTTACGAATCTCAGCTAGGACTTCTAGGCCGTTAAGCTTGGGCATCTGAATATCCAGTAAAACTAAGGCCACCTCATAGCTGGAAAATTTTTCTAAGGCTTCCTCACCGTCCGCTGCTTCAATGGTTTCATAACCGCAATCCGTCAAATAATCACTGATCCCCTCTCGGATCATCTCTTCATCTTCTACAATTAAAATTTTCATACTTTAACTGCTCTCTATTTTTTATTTTTCTTATACTCAATGAAAATCAAAAAGCAAACTAGGAAGCTAGCCGCAGGTTGCTCAAAGCACTGCTTTGAGGTTGTAG
>NZ_JUQO01000206.1 GCF_001074635.1 Streptococcus mitis | reverse complement strand
TCGCCCTTCGTGATATGAGCTTGTCTTTTGATTTTTTGGAGGTGTTGATGAAAACATTTCTTGTCAAACAAAAGTTTCGTCTTGGAGGCGAACGCTTCGCTATCAAGGATGACAGGGGAGAAATCGCCTATCAGGTGGAGGGATCATTTTTTAAGATTCCCAAAACTTTTACCATCTATGATGCTAATGGTGAACAGGTCAGTCAGATCAGTAAAGAAATCTTGACCTTGCTTCCTCGTTTTGAGATTCAGCTTCGGGATGGCTCGAGTTTTGTCATTCGTAAGAAGTTGACCTTCTGGCGAGATAAGTATGAGTTTGATAATCTAGGTCTTCGTATCGAGGGCAATATCTGGGATTTGAATTTCAAATTGCTGGATGATCGCGATCAGCTGATTGCGGAAATTAAGAAGGAACTCTTCCATCTGACCTCTACCTATACCGTAACGGTTCTTGAGGACGCTTATGCAGACCTAGTCATTTCCCTCTGTGTCGCGATTGACTATGTGGAAATGCTGGAAAGCCAATCACATTAAACAAGTAAATAAGGAGATAATATGAAACAACTATCTAGTGCACAAGTACGCCAAATGTGGCTTGATTTCTGGGCGACCAAAGGTCACTCTGTAGAACCATCAGTAAGTTTGGTTCCTGTAAATGACCCAACTCTTTTGTGGATCAACTCTGGGGTAGCGACCCTTAAGAAATACTTTGATGGGACTATCATCCCTGAAAATCCACGTATTACCAATGCCCAAAAGGCGATCCGTACCAACGACATCGAAAACGTAGGGAAGACTGCACGTCACCATACCATGTTTGAAATGTTGGGGAACTTCTCTATCGGAGATTACTTCCGTGATGAAGCTATCACTTGGGCTTATGAGCTTTTGACAAGTCCTGAATGGTTTGACTTCCCTGCTGAAAAACTTTACATGACCTACTATCCAGATGATAAAGATTCTTACAACCGTTGGATTGAAGTGGGAGTGGATCCAAGTCACTTGATTCCGATTGAAGACAACTTCTGGGAAATCGGTGCAGGACCTTCTGGACCAGATACAGAAATCTTCTTTGACCGTGGAGAAGCCTTTGACCCAGAAAATATCGGACTTCGCCTACTTGCAGAAGATATTGAAAACGACCGTTATATCGAAATCTGGAACATCGTTTTGTCACAATTTAACGCAGATCCTGCTGTTCCTCGTAGCGAATACAAGGAATTGCCACACAAGAACATTGATACGGGCGCTGGTTTGGAGCGTTTGGTGGCGGTTATCCAAGGGGCTAAGACAAACTTTGAAACAGACCTATTCATGCCTATCATTCGTGAAGTGGAGAAATTGTCTGGTAAGGTTTATGACCAAGATGGCGATAACATGAGCTTTAAGGTTATCGCTGACCACATCCGCTCCCTTTCATTTGCCATCGGTGATGGTGCCCTTCCAGGAAATGAAGGTCGTGGTTATGTCCTTCGTCGTCTTCTTCGTCGTGCTTCTATGCATGGTCAAAAATTGGGAATCAACGAGCCTTTCCTTTACAAACTCGTTCCAACTGTTGGAAAAATCATGGAAAGCTACTACCCAGAAGTGCTTGAAAAACGTGACTTTATCGAAAAAATCGTTAAGAGCGAAGAAGAATCATTTGCTCGTACCCTTCACTCAGGTCAACACTTTGCCCAAGGCATTGTAGCTGACTTGAAAGAAAAAGGTCAATCTGTCATTGCTGGTTCAGATGTCTTCAAACTTTACGACACTTACGGATTCCCAGTGGAATTGACAGAAGAAATCGCTGAAGAAGCTGGTATGACTGTAGACCGTGAAGGTTTTGAAGCAGCCATGAAAGAACAGCAAGAACGCGCGCGTGCCTCAGCTGTCAAGGGTGGCTCAATGGGTATGCAAAATGAAACCCTTCAAAACATCACTGTAGAAAGTGTCTTCAACTACAATGCTAGCCAATTGTCTTCTAAATTGGTGACAATCGTGGCTGACAATGCAGAAGTAGAAGCTGTGTCAGACGGAACTGCCTCTCTTATCTTTGCAGAAACGCCATTCTATGCTGAAATGGGTGGACAGGTCGCTGACCATGGACAAATCTTGGGTGAGTCAGGTAAGGTTGTGGCTACTGTGACCAATGTTCAAAAAGCACCAAACGGACAAGCTCTTCATACAGTTGAAGTCCATGCACCACTTGCTTTGAACCAAGAATATACCTTGGCAATCGATACCAATCGTCGTCACCGTGTCATGAAAAACCACACTGCGACACACTTGCTTCACGCTGCCCTTCACAATATCCTTGGAAACCACGCAACACAGGCAGGATCTCTTAACGAAGTTGAATTCCTTCGCTTTGACTTTACTCACTTCCAAGCTGTAACTGCTGAAGAATTGCGTGCGATTGAGCAGCAAGTCAATGAGAAAATCTGGGAAGCTCTTGAAGTTAAGACAGTTGAAACGGATATTGACACTGCCAAAGAAATGGGTGCGATGGCTCTCTTTGGTGAGAAATACGGCAAGGAAGTCCGTGTTGTCACTATCGGTGACTACTCTATCGAGCTTTGTGGTGGTACCCACGTTGGCAACACTTCTGAGATTGGACTCTTCAAGATTGTCAAAGAAGAAGGGATCGGATCAGGAACTCGCCGTATCTTGGCAGTGACTGGTAAGGAAGCCTTTGAAGCCTACCGTGAACAAGAAGATGCTCTTAAAGCAGTTGCAGCAACCTTGAAAGCACCTCAGCTTAAAGAAGTACCTCACAAGGTAGAAGGACTTCAAGAACAACTTCGTCAATTGCAAAAAGAAAATGCTGAGTTGAAAGAAAAAGCCGCAGCAGCTGCCGCAGGCGATATCTTCAAGGATGTTAAGGAGGTCAATGGTCACCGTTACATTGCTAGCCAAGTTTCTGTATCAGATGCAGGTGCCCTTCGTACCTTTGCAGATAATTGGAAACAAAAAGACTACTCTGATCTTCTTGTTCTAGTTGCCGCTATCGGTGACAAAGTCAATGTCCTTGTAGCAAGCAAGACAAAAGACCTTCATGCAGGAAACCTTGTCAAAGAATTAGCACCAATCGTCGATGGACGTGGTGGTGGTAAACCAGACATGGCCATGGCAGGAGGAAGCAACCAAGCTAAAATCCAAGAATTGTTGGATGCAGTAGCAGGTAAATTGTAATCAAGTAATACTCTTCGAAAATCTCTTCAAACAACGTCAGCTTCGCCTTGGATTTTATATGAGACTGACTTCGTCAGTCTTATCTACAACCTCAAAGCAGTGTTTTGAGCAACCTGCGGCTAGCTTCCTAGTTTGCTCTTTGATTTTCATT
>NZ_JUQO01000205.1 GCF_001074635.1 Streptococcus mitis | reverse complement strand
TTGAGTACGGCAAGGTGAAGCTGACGTGGTTTGAATTTGATTTTCGAAGAGTATAAAGTCAATTACAATATACTAGAACAAGCCTAGGACAGTTCCGTCACTTTCAACATCCATATTGAGAGCTGCTGGTCGTTTTGGAAGTCCTGGCATGGTCATGACATCACCAGTTAAGGCAACGATAAAGCCTGCACCTAATTTTGGCACCAATTCGCGAATGGTAATTTCAAAGTTTTCAGGTGCTCCAAGTGCATTTGGATTATCTGAGAAACTATATTGAGTTTTTGCCATACAGATTGGCAATTTGTCCCAACCATTTTGAACAATTTGAGCGATTTGCGTTTGAGCTTTCTTTTCGAAGTTTACTTTTGAACCACGGTAGATTTCAGTAACAATCTTTTCAATCTTTTCTTGGACAGAAAGGTCATTGTCATACAAACGTTTATAGTTAGATGGGTTTTCAGCAATAGTCTTAACCACCGTTTCAGCAAGAGCTACTCCACCTTCTGCACCATCAGCCCAGACACTTGCTAACTCAACTGGCACATCAATTGAAGCACAAAGTTCTTTCAAGGCTGCAATTTCAGCTTCTGTATCAGATACAAACTCGTTAATTGCCACAACAGCTGGAATACCGAACTTACGGATATTTTCAACGTGGCGTTTCAAGTTAGCAAAACCGGCACGAACTGCCTCCACATTTTCCTCTGTCAGAGCGTCTTTAGCCACGCCACCATTCATCTTAAGGGCACGAAGGGTTGCTACAATAACTACTGCATCTGGAGATGTTGGCAAGTTTGGTGTCTTAATATCAAGGAATTTCTCAGCACCAAGGTCTGCACCAAAACCAGCTTCAGTAACTGTGTAATCAGCCAAGTGAAGGGCTGTTGTAGTTGCCAAGACAGAGTTACATCCGTGAGCAATATTGGCAAATGGACCACCGTGCACAAAGGCAGGTGTTCCGTAAATTGTCTGAACCAGGTTCGGCTTAATCGCATCCTTCAAAATCAAAGCTAAGGCACCTTCAACCTGCAAATCACCTACAGAAACTGGTGTACGGTCGTAACGATAACCAATAACAATATTAGCCAAACGGCGTTTCAAGTCCTCGATGTCTGTTGCCAAGCAAAGAATTGCCATGATCTCTGAAGCAACTGTAATGTCAAAGCCATCCTCACGTGGAATACCATTTAGAGGGCCACCAAGCCCAACTGTTACATGGCGAAGAGCACGGTCGTTCAAGTCCACAACACGTTTCCAAAGGATACGACGTTGGTCAATTCCCAACTCATTCCCTTGGTGCAAGTGGTTGTCAATCAAGGCAGAAAGCGCATTGTTGGCAGTTGTGATAGCATGCATGTCTCCAGTGAAGTGGAGATTAATATCTTCCATTGGCAGAACTTGTGCATAACCACCACCTGCCGCACCACCCTTAATTCCCATTACTGGACCAAGAGATGGTTCGCGAATAGCAATCATCGTTTTCTTGCCAATCTTGTTCAAGGCATCTGCAAGACCAATGGTAATAGTTGATTTTCCTTCACCCGCAGGTGTTGGGTTGATGGCAGTAACCAGAATCAATTTTCCAACTGGATTGCTCTCAACTGCACGAATTTTATCAAAGCTGAGCTTAGCCTTGTACTTTCCGTACAACTCCAAATCGTCGTAAGAAATACCAAGTTTCTCTACAACATCAACGATTGGCTTCAACTCAACACTCTGTGCGATTTCAATATCTGTTTTCATTCAAAACTCCTCTAACCTCTTATATGATAATTCATTATAACACAAAACAAGATTTTTAACATCCTAAAACTCTCTAAACGTTCGTAAATATCCCTGTTTTTAAGGTTTTTAGAGTCCTTTCTTAAATTTTATATGGCTTTATAGTTTAAAACTATATTCTTTCCTTTTACCAAATTTTTATCACTTTCATTTTACTTACCGTTTATTTTTGTGTACAATAGTGCTATGAAAATTTTAGTTACATCGGGCGGTACCAGTGAAGCTATCGATAGCGTCCGCTCTATCACTAACCATTCTACAGGACGCTTGGGGAAAATCATCACAGAAACCTTGCTTGCTGCAGGGCATGAAGTTTGTTTGATAACAACAAAACGAGCTCTGAAGCCAGAAGCCCATCCCAACCTAAGCATTCGAGAAATTAACAATACAAACGACCTTCTCCTTGAAATGCAAGAACGTGTTCAGGATTATCAAGTCTTGATTCACTCAATGGCAGTATCCGACTACACTCCTG
>NZ_JUQO01000204.1 GCF_001074635.1 Streptococcus mitis | reverse complement strand
TTGAGTACGGCAAGGCGACGTTGACGTGGTTTGAATTTGATTTTCGAAGAGTATAAAACAAAAAACCGCCTAGATAATACCTAAACGGATGCTTGAAATAATCTAACAAGTTACAACTTAGCTAGTCCATTTAGATATTCATCTATATGGACCACAATCAAAAATCTTAGCCACATAGATACAAACAAATTGCTTGAACTGTTTGCATCCATGGTGACATGTCTACAAACACTATCTAAAGTAGCTAAAGTAAAAGTTTTGATTCATCGTTACAGCTTGTTTCTTATTCATTTCTTTTTCTGCTTTCTTTTTTGATGTTTCCTATCTTACCACCTTTTTCATCACCTGTCAAGAATATTTCAGAATTTTTTAAAATTTTTCGAAAATTCTTTCAAAGTTTTTCTATCCCTGTTTCAAACTAATAACAAAGTCCGTCTAAACTCAGAAAGTATGATGCGAAATTTCAATTTTATCCATTAATACTAACTAGTTTCTAGATACACAAGTCATCTTTTTAAGAGTCAAAAATTTACTTTATTTTGTTCAAAAACAATAAATTCCTTAAATTTATTTTTGAAAAGTTCAATAGCTTCCGAATTTTTTCTAGTCATTATGTAAGTAAAGGATAGTGGAATAGAAATTTCTTCTGGTATTCGAGTAGCAATATTAGGATTTAAAGTCATTTTAAGGTATAGAGGAAGATAAGATATTCCTTGTCCCATTTCAATCAATTTCTCAGTTACTGCTATATCCTTTATAGAAACAAATTGAGATTCCGGAACAATTTCAGAAATTTCTTGTTTTACTTTATTCCAATAAACAGGATGATTATCTGATAAAATCTTATATTTTTGAAATAACTCCACCTCAGTTAGTTGAGAATCATTTTTGGGATAAAAAAGAGCAATTTTACCCTCACAAATTTTTTCTGAATTAATCTTTGTAGTATAAGGTTCTTCCCTAGCTATCCCAATATCAAATTGATTATTTTCAATTTCTCGAGCAATATCATTTTGTAAAACTGTAATTGAAATACCTACAGATGGTTGTTCTTCAAAAAATTCTGGAAGAAATTTCGGTAACAGATAGGTAGCTATGTAAGGTGAAACTGCGATGTTTAAATGTGTTTCCAACTTTTTATTTTTTAACTGTATTTTTTTAATCCCATCTTCATATGTCGCAATTATTTTTTTTACGATAGGGATAAATTCTCGTCCTGTTGGAGTCAGAGTTAAATTTCTTCCAACTGTTTCAAATAAATTTACTTGCAAGTGTTTTTCGAGTTTTTTTATTTGCTGGTGAAGTGTTGGCTCCGTTAAAAATAATTCTTCGCTTGCTCTATGATAGTTGAGGTGTTTAGATAATACTAAGAATGTATAATACCAATCTAAATTCATTATCTCCTCTCCTTCCTAAAATAATATTTAATGAATTATTAACTTTTTCCAAATTTTAAAAAGTTAGTATTTATTATATCATAGAATCAAGAATAATTTATTCGATTATACGAAAGGAGCAATATGATGAAAATTAATATACCTTTTAACCAGAACTTATTGCCTAAACGATTTGGAAAAGAAGCAGATTGTACTGACATTATTAAGGGAAATCCTATACGCTCTTTCCCTTTTGAAATTAGCGAATTACCAGAAGGGACAAAATATATAGCTATTACTTTAATTGATTATGATGCGATTCCAGTTTGTTCATTCCCTTGGATTCACTGGCTTGCTACGGATATAGAAGTTAAAAATAATACAGTCATTATTCCTGAAAATTACAGTCTAGATTATAAAGATTCTATTACGCAAGGGAAAAATAGTTTCGCAAGTCCTCTATTGGAAACTGACTTTTCTGAAATTGATTCTATGTTTGTTGGACCAACTCCTCCTGATAAAGATCATCGATATACGCTAGAAGTGTTCGCTCTAGCTACTAAAACAAATTTGAAAAATGGTTTCTACTATAATGAACTATTAGATGCTCTCTCTTCAATTTCGTTGGATAAAACTAGTACAGTTGTTATTGGTCAATTTTAAATAAAAATATCGGATCAACGATTGTATAATAGTCCGAAACAGATACGGACTATCAAATTCACTAATTTAACATAGTCTAATTTCTAATATTCTCTATACATACGTTTGAAGCTATACAAAAACTCAATTTTATACTCAATGAAAATCAAAGAGTATTAGGAGAAATTCATCAAATCTTTACATAATAAAAACGCATAATATCAAGCTAACCTACATCTGATATTATGCGTTTTGATCATTTTAAAATTTTTCGAAAATTCTTTCAGTACACTTTCAATTCTTTTAGGATAATTTCAAAGATTTGCCCATTAGACAAAATAGAACGATTTGAAGACTTTTATGGTATTTAGTTGTATTAGAGTCTTTTAAAAGTGTTTTGATGGCTTGTATTTCTTCTTTGGTTGATTTCATATCACTATTATATAATGCGTTCTGATTTTAGTATAGTATTAAACTGACTCTTGGCAGTCGGACAAAAAATCGACAGTTATTTTATACTGTTTAAAACCAATAGTCAATACGACAATCTCTTTACTTTTCGGTTATCAACTCTGTAGATTGCTAACATATCCAAAATAAGCTAAGTATCCCAAGGATAGGCAACAGAAATGAATTATTTATACTCTGGATACCACTTCAAATCATGAACTGCTTTGGCCATATCTGTTTCCTTAGCGCGTGCAAGACCTTGTTCTTGTGCTTTTTTAGCGACTGCTTCTGCTACTTTAATAGAAACATCTGCTACATACTTGAATGGTGGCAAGACAGGAGCTCCTGGTTGGCCTGGATTGACAATACCACTTAATGAATGAGCCGCTGCTCCAATCATTTCATCAGTTAAAAGACTTGCTTCAGAAGCCAGCATGCCTAGACCAATACCTGGGTAAATCAAAGCATTATTTGCTTGACCAATCACATAGTCTACACCTTTATAAGAAACCGTATCAGAAGGAATTCCTGTTGCGACAAAAGCTTTACCATCTGACCATTCAATCAAGTCTTTAGCACTAGCTTCTGCTAATTTGGTTGGATTTGACAAAGGGAAAATCATCGGACGTTCTGTGTTTTCACACATAGCTTCTACTATTTCTTTAGTGAAGGTATTAGGTTGAGTTGAAGTTCCTACAAGAATGGTTGGCTTCACAGTCTTCACTACTTCAAGCAGGTCAGTCAACTTCTCTGCGTTACTAAAGTCAGCACGTTTCTTAGCAAATGGTTTTTGCTCTGGTGTCAAGTCATCCATATCATCAAAGAGAAGACCTTGTTTATCAACCATAAAGAAACGTTTATAGGCTTCTTCTTCAGAAAGACCTTCATTTACCATTTCACGAAGAACACGAGAGGCAATTCCTGCACCCGCAGTACCACCACCATAGCAGAAATAAACTTGATCTGTTAATTTTTCACCACTAATATCCAGCGAACCAAAGATACCACCCAAGGTAACGATTCCTGTACCTTGAATATCATCATTAAAGGTCGGAATTTGTTTCCGGTATTTTTCAAGAATATTGGCAGCATTCAAGCGGCCGAAGTCTTCCCAGTGAAGGTAGAGTTTAGGAAAGAGACGTTCTGCTGTTTGAACAAATTGGTCAATGAAGTCGTAGTAACGATCTCCGCGGACCCGTTCGTGACGATTTCCTAAGTAATTAGGATTGTTACGAAGTTCTTCACGGTTAGTCCCTGCATCAATGACTAAAGGAAGGACCATCGAAGGATCGATTCCAGCAGCACCTGTATAAACCATCAACTTCCCAACAGAAATATCGACACCATTTGTTCCCCAGTCGCCAATTCCAAGGATTCCTTCTGCATCTGTTACAACAATGAGACGAATCTCGCGACCCCCGGCAGCGTTTTTCAAAGTAGCTTCAATATTTTCAGGATGATTAATATCAAGATATCCCGCATATTGGGGATCTACAAAAAGATCACTATAGCCCTCAATCGTATCTGCAATGGTTGGATCATATACAATTGGATTGAATTCTTCCAAATGTTGAGAAAAGAGGTAATAGAAAAGAGTCCTGTTGGTATTAAAAATTTCCATTAGGAAAAGACGTTTTTCCAAGTTATTGGCTTTTGTTTGCATTTGTGCATAAGTTTGCGCCGCTTGTTCTTCAATCGTTTGAACATACGGTGGCAGTAAACCAATAAGGCCTAGTTCCTTTCGCTCCTCTAAGGTAAAGGCAGTACCTTTATTGAGGAAAGGATTGTTTAAAATATCATGTGCAGTCATAGTGCAACCTCCTTTTTATTTATATTATATCACATGAAACGAATTGCTCATGAAACGTTGTTGTTTAAATAATACAATTGTATACGCATATGTTATAAATTTCTGAACTCATCAAACTCTCGATGATCTCTCTTTACTAAAAGTTTCGAGTAAAATAAACCAATCATACAAATTGACAATCCTAATTAAAATAAATATCATATAGGTATGTTATGTAATACTTTGTATTTTTTAAGGTGTTTTTTTGTCATATAAAACTTGTATTCTATTTATATGACAACTAAAAACTATTTACAACAATATATTTCCCAAAAAGTGAAATATTTTCGAACACAGAATAAAATGAGCCAGGAAGAACTTTCGGAACAAGCAGGAGTCGGGCTAAAGTATATCAATCAACTTGAAAACCAAAATGTGAATCTGACCATTCACAGTCTTGAAAAAGTGATTGACGCCCTAGAAATGACCCCAGAGGAATTTTTCAATTTTGATAGCCTTGAATCAACCTCTGATAAGAGTGACAATCTTTCACTCAAAAGAATCAACATGAAGATTAAACAGCTCCCTATTGATAAACGAGAAAAAATGTTGGTCATCTTTGAGAGTATCTTAGATAATCTTTGAGATCCCTGACTCACTTACATTTTAACTGGTGAATACTCGTATAGTCAAATTGTAGGATACGGATAAAAATTATTTATCTGCTGTTTTCCACTTATTTTCCTTCTCCAACTAATGAAAGTGAGCCCATATGAATTTAAAAGATCTACAATATTTTTATGACCTCTGCCAGCTTCAATCCTATACGGAAGTAGCAAAACAACATAAAGTCAGCCAACCATCTATTTCTTATGCTATCAAGCGCTTAGAGGAATCCTTTAACTGCAAATTGATTTACCATGACCCCTCGCATCGTTCCTTCAAGCTAACTCCTCAAGGACAAATCCTTCTAAAGCATACAGAACTGATTTTACCTGAGGTCATTTCTACTCGCAAAGAAATTAATCGCTCCTTGGCACAATACTCTACTGTAGGATTCCCTCCTATTATCATTCAGTATCTCTTTGCTGCCTTAAACGAAAAAGATAAATTCGATTTTTTAAAAAAGATACGCCCTATCCGCGGTGGCTCCGTAGAGTTATTAAACCTTCTCGTCAAAGGAGACCTTGATGCAAGCCTACTCGGTTTGATTGAACCTCTCAACTATCCTTCAATAGAGACACACGAGCTATTTCATAAAGAACTGTATGTCGTTTTATCTAAGAACCATCCTTTTGCCACTGTTCCTTCCCTCGCTTTTGAAGAATTAGTAGATCAATCCTTTATACTCTTAGACGAACACTTTGTTCACCTGAAAGCTTTTGAAACGCTTAATCAGAAGCATCAAAACAAGGCAGAAATATTCTTTAAGACTGATGACATTGTCATTCTTAAAGAACTTTTAAAGAAAGGGATTGGCCTTAGTTTACTGGCTGATATCGCACTTTCTGATGAAGATGATGATTTAATAAAAATTCCTCTTATACCGAAGGATAAGATAACTTTTACAGTTTATTACGCTTACCTTAAATCAGCTACACCGTCATCAGAAGTAGAAGCCTTATTTAATCTCCTTAAATCATATGAATAGAAAAAACTCTAACTATCAATGAACTGATAGCTAGAGTTTTTTACATTGTAGATATTAGACTCAATGAAAATCAAAAAGCAAACTAGGAAGCTAGCCGCAGGTTGCTCAAAACACTGTTTTGAGGTGGCAGATAGAGCTGACGTGGTTTGAAGAGATTTTCGAAGAGTATTAGACTATAGTAGATTGAAGCTAGAGTAATACGTCGCGACTTCTAAAACTTTTCTAGAAATTAATTTGACTTTCCTAATCTAGTTGTTCAGATTTTATTTCATCTCACTATAATTCAATGATTTTCTAAGAATTCTATTTCTTTCGAAAATTCTTTCAGGAAGCTTTCAAAGCTTTTCAAATCAGTCCAACAAAAAAAGGTTTATAATTTCCACATCAATTTTTATGGAAATTATAAAACCATTATTAGTTTAATCCTTGTTGGTAACGCGCCAATTCGGCTTGGTTAGCCCAAACATAATGACCTGGACGGATTTCAACCATAGATGGCTTATCAGTCTCATAGTCGTGTTGACTCGGGTCGTAAACCTTTAAGACCTTCTTACGTTCCAAGATTGGATCTGGGATTGGTACCGCTGAAAGCAAGGCTTGAGTATATGGGTGAATTGGATTGTTAAACAATTCTTCTGTTTCAGCAACCTCTACAATAACACCCTTGTAAATAACTGCGATACGATCTGAAATAAAGCGAACGACAGACAAGTCATGGGCGATAAAGAGATAGGTCAAACCAAGTTCTTTTTGGAATTTTTTGAGCAAGTTCAAGACTTGGGCACGCACAGAAACGTCCAAGGCTGAAATTGGCTCATCCGCAATAACAAAATCTGGTTGCATGACCAAGGCACGGGCAATACCGATACGTTGACGTTGACCACCTGAGAATTCATGAGGGTAGCGAGTCAAGTGCTCAGCAAGAAGCCCTACTTCACGGATAATATTTTTAACTTTCTCTTTACGTTCTTCTTCATCTTTGAACAGACGGTGATTGTAAAGACCTTCAGAAATAATATAATCAACAGTCGCACGTTCATTCAAACTTGCAGCAGGGTCTTGGAAAATCATCTGGATACGACGAATCAATTCTGCAGCTTGTTCACGCGATTTCTTACCATTAATCTTTTGACCTTCAAAAATGATATCTCCATTACTTGTATCATTGAGACCAATGATAGCACGACCAATAGTTGTTTTCCCACTACCTGACTCACCTACAAGCGAGAACGTTTCTCCCTTGTTGATAAAGAAGTTAGCATTTTTAACTGCGACAAACTTCTTACTTCCTTCACCGAAGGAAATTTCTAAATCTTTGATTTCTACTAATTTTTCAGACATTTCCTTCCTCCTAGTCAGCTAGATGGGCAAATCCCATTTTTTCACGGATCTTATCATGGAGATTTGCAATCACAGCTGGTTTTTCTACTTTTGGAGCATCCTCATGAAGTAGCCAAGTTTTAGCCCAATGTGTCTCTGATACTGAGAATTGAGGAGCTTTTTGTTCGAAGTCAATCTGCATTGCATAGTCAGAACGCAAGGCAAAGGCATCCCCTTTCAGGTCAGTATAAAGTGACGGAGGTGTTCCTGGGATTGAGTAAAGATCCCCTTTATCATCAGCAAGCTGAGGCAAGCTAGACAAGAGACTCCATGTATATGGATGGCGAGGGTCATAGAAGACTTCCTCAACAGTTCCATACTCAACGATTTCTCCTGCATACATAACCGCTACCTTATCTGCAATACTTGCCACCACACCAAGGTCGTGGGTGATAAAGATTGTTGTGAAATGGTACTCGTTTTGCAAGGATTTCAGCAAATCAATAATCTGAGCTTGGATGGTCACGTCCAAGGCAGTCGTTGGCTCATCACAAATCAAGACATCAGGTCGGCAGGCAAGGGCAATCGCAATAACGATACGTTGACGCATTCCTCCAGAATATTGGAATGGGTATTCATCAAAACGTCTATCTGCATCTGGAATCCCAACCTTATTCATGTAATCAATGGCCAATTCTTTCGCTTCTTTGGCTGTTTTTCCTTGGTGTTTTACAATAACTTCTGTAATCTGACTACCAATTGTTTTAATTGGGTCCAAACTAGTCATTGGGTCCTGGAAGATAGTCGCAATCTTAGCACCACGAATTTTTTCCCAATCTTTATGAGAAGATAGAGCTGTCAAATCTTGCCCACGGTAGTCAATACTACCTTGGGCAATGCGACCATTTTCTTCAAGCATACCTGTGAAGGTCTTTGTCAAAACAGATTTCCCTGATCCTGACTCACCTACCAAGGCTAATACTTCTCCTTCAACTAGTTCAAGGGAAACGCCGCGAATGGCTGTCAATACTTTGTCACGAACGTCAAATTCCACGACAATATCGCGAGCAGTCAAAATTACATTTTTTTCTTTTGTCATTTCTACTCCTATCTATGTGTACGTGGATCACTAGCATCCGCTAAGTTTTGACCAACTACGAAAAGGGACAAGGATACCAAGACAAGAGTTGTCAATGGAATCCAGAACAAGTAAGCATTAGTTGTTACGTTTTGTGAATAATCTGAAATCAAACGACCCAAACTTGGAACTGTAATTGGTAATCCAAGACCGAAGAAAGACAAGAAGGCTTCATATGAGATAAAGCTTGGAAGCATTTGAGTCATGGTTGTCACAATAACAGATACCAATTGTGGCATGATGTTTTTGGCAACAATCTTCAAGGTTGGTGTTCCCAAGGTACGTGACGCCAAATTGTATTCCAAATCACGATAACGCAAGATTTGCACACGGATCATAAAGGCAATTCCAATCCATGTTGTCACACTCATGGCGAAAATCAGATTCCAGAATCCAGCTCCGATTGAGTAAGTCAAGACAATGACAATCAAAAGAGATGGAATGTTTGAGATGACGTTATAAACTTCCATCATCACACGGTCAACTGATTTTGAAATTCCCCAAATACCACCGACAAAAACACCGATAACCAAGTTAATCACTGTCGCAATCACAGAAATGAGGATAGAGTTACGAGCTCCGAACCAGACACCGTCAAAAAGAGATTTACCGTTACTATCTGTACCGAACCAATGCTCAGCATTTGGCTTGATATAACGAGCACTAAAGTCATTTACCTTGCTGACATCATTGAAATCAAACTTAGAAAACATTGGGTAGATGAAACTCATCAAAATGATAGCTACCAAGATTCCCAACATGACTACAGTTGATTTTTTCTTCATAAATTGTCTAAACACTGAACCCCAGTATGAATAAGCTGGCGCATCAATGGCTTCAGAGGCAAAATCGTCACGTTTTACAAACTGAAATTTTTCTTTATCGATTGTAGACATTATTTGCCTCCTTTCTCAGTCAATTTAATACGTGGGTCAATAATCGTCATCCAAATATCTCCCAAAAGAAGTGAGAAGATAGAAATACATGTAAAGATGAAGACAAGACCAACGACCATAGAGTTATTAGATGCTTTTACAGAGTCAATCAACATTTTACCCATACCTGGGAAGGCGAAGACTGTTTCAGTAAGGGTTGCACCACCGATAACCCCGATAACAGCACCAGGAATTCCTGAAACCAACGGAACCATGGCATTTTTAAAGATGTGTTTGTTTGAAATTTCTTTTTCAGACAAACCTTTTGCACGAGCAAAACGAACAAAGTCCTGTGATTGCAAGTCAATCATGTAACGACGAATCCAAATAGCTGTACCAGGAGCACCCAACAAACCAAGGATAACTGCTGGTAAAACATACGAACGCCAATCTCCAGCACCCAAGATAGGGAATGAATCTGGCAAGCCGATTGAAGAACCAGCCAAACGAACGATATAAACCAAGGCAATTGTTGGAAGAGCCATCAAGAAGGTCAAAGCCCCTGTTGAGAAGCTATCAATCCAAGTGTTCTTGAAGCGAGCCATAGCTGAACCAAGTGGCACGGCAATCGCATAAGAAATCACCAAACCAATCAATCCAACAACAGCAGAGCTGGCAATCATTGAAGGATATTGGTAGTTACTTTCAGTAGCCGTATAAGGATCATCTTTTCCGTAGTTAGCTACTTCACGAGAGTCAGCCTGACTAGGTGATTTGTAGGTTCTTGAGTAAATATTTACAGAAGAAGTTTTCTTACCTGTTGGGAATTGAACTTGAGATGTTTTTGTTTGCCCTTGTCCTTGAGTAATAACCTGTAAAACAGGGCTATTAGCATAGGTTGGATAAGAGTCACCTAAATTAATGTTCACAAAGTTTTGATGCACAAACGGGAACTGACTGTTGAAGTACAAGAGATATTTGTGTTTGGTACCTGAACCGACCAAGGACCATCCGATAGCTGGATCATTTTCAAAACGAAGGTAACGTTTCAAGTCTGGATTTTCGGGGTCTTGGATTTTATTAGTATGGTCAATGTCAATCAAGTTAGCATAGAAGTGAAAAACACGTTCAAAAATTGGGATTTCACGAGTAGCGTAGAATTGGCCACTTTCAGTAAATTCTCCCAAGGTCCAACCATGACCGATTTGTTTGATGTATTTTTCATAGATAGCCTTGTTGGTGTCATTGGCTTCAACTGTTACAGAAGCATCCATCTGGCTAGCTTTTTCTTGCAACTCTTTGGTATCGTAGTACTCGATATAGCCCATACGCTCATAAACGGTATTCTCATAGTTATCACGTTTATCAGCAGTTGTCGCAATCTTGTTATAGTTGGTATCCTGTTTGAAAATCAATTTTCGAGGAACCATTGTATAGATAATCGTGTAAGTCAAGGTTGTTACTAAGAAGATAGAAACCAATGACCGCAAAACACGCATAAAAATATATTTTTTCATATCATTTCCTTTAAAAATCCCAAAAGAACCTTCTCCTCATGGAGAGAAAGTTCTATTGAAAATTATTTACTTCACATGACTTGCCAATTCTTTTTGAGCTTTCTCGTTTGACTCAGTCTTTTCTTTCAACCATTTTTCACGAGCTTTTTCATACTCTTCTTTGGTGATTGCTTTTTCACCAACTTCAGTGTACTTCAAGTATCCTGAATTTTCACCTTTAAGGCCGGCTACTGAATATGAAGAGCTAAATGGTAGAACTTTTGAGACATATGAAACGGCTGTTTCTTTAGGAGAAGCCATTACTGGAATTGTCAAGGCATTATCAGTCAACCAAGCTTGTGCCACCGCGTATTTTTCATAACGTTTTTGAACATCTTGGTTTTCGCTGTTTGCGTCATCAAGTAATTTTCCATAGTCAGCTAAACCAAGTTTGCTTACTACTGATGCATCTGTGTTTTGGTCAATACCAAGGTAAAGGCGAGTGCTTCCTCCCTTAAGGACGAATTGATCCAAGAAAGTAGAAGGATCTTGATAGTCAGGGTTCCATCCTAGCAAGGTATGGATATCCCAGTCTTGCTCTTTAGCTGTTGGAGCGCTAAATGAAATTGGTAAAGCTTCTGCTTGAGTCATTTGTTGTAAGTCTACAACAACATTATCTGAACCCAATACTTTTTCAATTGATTGTTTCAATGATTGAACACGGTTTACAACCGCTGTTGATTCTTGGATAACCAAGGCATCCAAGTGGATTGGGAATTCAACACCTTCAGCTTGTAGGCTTGATTTGGCTTTAGCAAAGACTTCTTTCGCTTTTTCTTCATTGTAAAGTCCATTTTGAGAATCTGCTAGAGACACGTTTGACCAAGTAGAAGAATTTGTCTTAGCCAAGCTATCTTGTACCAATTCACCAAATGTTTTCTTACCAACTTGAAGATTATAAGGTGCAAACGTATTACGGATGGCTACTGCGGCTCCATCAGTACCATTTGTTTGAGCTGAGTAAGAATTGCGATCGACAGCAAAGTTCAAGGCTTGACGGAATTCCTTGTTTAGCAATGCTTTCTGAGTAGATGTCTTTTGTGCTTCACTTGTCTTAGCTGTGTGGTTATAAGCTGTACGACCATAGTTCAAGCTGACAGTTGCAACACCCGCACCTGGTTCATTAAAGTAAATGTTATCCTTGAAGTCAGCTGCATATTTTTCATATGTCGAACTTGTAGGGAAGATACGAGCTTTGCTATATTGACCATCAGCAAAACCTTTAGCAATCACATCTTGATCCTTACCATCCCAGAAAGTGAACTTAACATTCTCAATTTTTACATTTTCTTTATCCCAGTAAGCGTCATTCTTAGCCATCTCGATAGATGATTTAGGAGTTACAGCTTTCAAGACAAATGGACCGTTATAAAGAATAGAGTTAGCATCTGTTGGAGCACCAAACCCTTCACCTTTTGAGGCTAAAAACTCTTCATTAACTGGCATCATGACACCGCTAGTTGTCTTGTCATTCCAGAAAGTTTCTGGTTGATTCAAGGTATATTCTAATGTTTGATCATCAACTGCTTTTACACCAACTGTTGAGAAGTCTTTTGTTTCACCCTTGATATATGCTTCTAATCCCTTAATAGAAGAGCTAACGATTGAAAGTCCTTTTGATTTTCCATCTACAGCATGTTTCAAACCAGTAACGAAGTCTTTAGCAGTTACAGGAGCATATTCTTCTCCCTCTGCTGTCACCCATTTAGCATCCTGACGGATTTTATAGGTATACGTCAAACCATCTTTTGAAACTGTCCATGATTCGGCAATAGAAGGAACTAAATTACCATATTTATCATTAGCTAATAAACCATCTACAGCATTTGTTGTAATAAATGATGTAGAATCAATATTGCTGACGATATAATCCAAGGTTTCTGGATCTGTTTGATAAACATATTGGTAATCTTTTGCTAGTTTAGCATTATTTGAACTAGTGTTTGAACACGCAGCTAGAACTCCTGACGCTAATAAGGTAGCTCCCGCTACAGCAAGCACTTGACTTTTTTTCATTTATTTACTCCTCTTATAAATAAAGTATAGGTTATCATCAATTATATCATAGATTTCAAGAAAAGTAAACGAATTTTCAGAATATTTAGGCTTATTGATACAAAAAATCTGAAAAAGCTATTGACTGAAAATCATTTTCAAGGTATAATAATAAACGTTAAGGCGGTATAGCCAAGTGGTAAGGCACGGCTCTGCAAAAGCTTGATCGTCGGTTCAAATCCGTCTACCGCCTTCTATAACTTGATTTATCAGGTTTCATTTAAACAGAAAGCCCAATTTAA
>NZ_JUQO01000203.1 GCF_001074635.1 Streptococcus mitis | reverse complement strand
GTCAATCGTACGTAAGGATAAGAATGGAACACCTGCGACAGCAACTTACACACCAAAAGTAGTTGGAGTAACACCAACATCAGAAAACGCTAAGTCTGAAGGAATTCAAGGTGCAACACAAGAAGGTACACCAACATTCACAGCAGGAAAAGTAAATGTAGGTACTGAAGAAAATCCAGTAGAAAAAACAGTTCCGCTAACTATTAGCGCAACGAATCCAGCGAAATTCGTAGTAGATGGACAACCTGTA
>NZ_JUQO01000027.1 GCF_001074635.1 Streptococcus mitis | reverse complement strand
TCAGCTTCACCTTGCCGTACTCAAGTACAGCCTGCGGCTAGCTTCCTAGTTTGCACTTCGATTTTCATTGAGTAAAAAATGAGTTTGGAAATACTATCCAAGCTCATTTTTTATCTAGATATAAGAAGTTGCCTTCTACACGTAACCAGTCTAGGTAAAGATATTTTCCCTGAATTCTGATATAATAGAAATATTGACTTCAAGAGTAAGGAAGAGAAGATGAACGCATTATTAAATGGAATGAATGACCGTCAGGCTGAGGCGGTGCAAACGACAGAAGGTCCCTTGTTGATCATGGCGGGGGCTGGTTCTGGAAAGACCCGAGTTTTGACTCACCGCATTGCTTATCTGATTGATGAAAAGATGGTCAATCCGTGGAATATCTTGGCCATTACCTTTACTAACAAGGCTGCGCGTGAGATGAAAGAGCGTGCTTATAGCCTCAATCCAGCTACTCAGGACTGTCTGATTGCGACCTTCCACTCCATGTGTGTTCGTATTTTGCGTCGCGATGCGGACCATATTGGCTACAACCGTAATTTTACAATTGTCGATCCTGGTGAACAGCGAACTCTTATGAAACGTATTCTTAAGCAGTTAAACTTGGATCCGAAAAAATGGAATGAACGGAGCATCTTAGGAACTATTTCCAATGCTAAGAATGATCTGATTGATGATGTGGCTTATGCTGCCCAAGCTGGAGATATGTACACGCAAATCGTGGCCCAGTGTTACACTGCTTACCAAAAAGAACTGCGTCAGTCGGAGTCGGTTGACTTTGATGATTTGATTATGCTGACCCTGCGTCTCTTTGATCAGAATCCTGATGTTTTGACCTACTACCAGCAGAAGTTTCAATACATCCATGTTGATGAATACCAAGATACCAACCATGCCCAGTACCAATTGGTCAAACTCTTGGCTTCCCGTTTTAAAAATATCTGTGTGGTTGGGGATGCTGACCAGTCTATCTACGGTTGGCGTGGTGCTGATATGCAGAATATTTTGGATTTTGAGAAAGATTATCCCCAAGCCAAGGTTGTTTTGTTGGAGGAGAATTACCGTTCAACCAAAACTATTCTCCAAGCTGCCAACGAGGTCATTAAAAACAATAAAAACCGCCGTCCTAAGAATCTCTGGACCCAAAATGCTGATGGGGAGCAAATCGTTTACTATCGTGCCAATGATGAGCTAGATGAGGCTGTATTTGTAGCCAGAACTATCGATGAACTTGGTCGGAGTCAAAACTTCCTTCACAAGGATTTTGCAGTTCTTTATCGTACTAATGCGCAGTCCCGTACTATTGAGGAAGCCTTGCTCAAGTCAAACATTCCTTATACAATGGTTGGTGGGACAAAGTTCTACAGCCGTAAGGAAATCCGCGATATTATCGCTTACCTCAATCTTATTGCCAATTTGAGTGACAATATCAGTTGTGAGCGTATTATCAACGAGCCTAAACGTGGAATTGGGCCAGGTACAGTTGAGAAAATCCGTGACTTTGCGAATATGCAAGACATGTCCATGCTAGATGCTTCAGCTAATATCATGTTATCTGGTATCAAGGGTAAAGCAGCCCAGTCTATCTGGGATTTTGCCAATATGATTCTGGATTTGCGGGAGCAGCTAGATCAATTAACTATTACAGAGTTGGTTGAGACTGTTTTAGAAAAAACAGGTTACGTCGATATTCTAAATGCTCAAGCGACCTTAGAAAGCAAGGCTAGGGTTGAAAATATCGAAGAGTTCCTTTCTGTAACGAAAAACTTTGATGACACCTCTGATGGGCCAGAAGAGGAAACTGGTCTGGACAAACTGAGTCGTTTCTTAAATGACTTGGCCTTGATTGCCGACACAGATTCAGGTAGTCAGGAGACATCAGAAGTGACCTTGATGACCCTGCATGCTGCTAAGGGTCTTGAGTTTCCAGTTGTATTTTTGATTGGTATGGAAGAAAATGTCTTTCCGCTTAGCCGTGCGGCTGAAGATCAAGATGAATTAGAAGAAGAACGCCGTTTGGCCTATGTAGGAATTACGCGTGCAGAGAAAATTCTCTATCTGACCAATGCCAACTCACGCCTGCTTTTTGGTCGTACCAACTACAACCGTCCGACTCGTTTTATTAACGAAATCAGTTCGGACTTGCTTGAGTATCAAGGATTGGCTCGTCCAGCCAATACAAGCTTTAAGGCATCTTATAGCAGTGGTGGTCTTGCCTTTGGTCAAGGTATGAGTTTGGCGCAGGCCCTCCAAGACCGTAAACGCGGTGTGGCACCAAAAACTATTCAGTCAAGCGGTCTCCCATTTGGTCAATTTACAGCTGGAGCAAAATCAGCTTCTAGCGAAACAAATTGGACCATTGGTGACATTGCTCTCCACAAGAAATGGGGAGAGGGAACTGTTCTGGAAGTCTCAGGTAGCGGTGCTACGCAGGAATTAAAAATCAATTTCCCAGAAGTTGGCCTGAAAAAACTTTTAGCCAGTGTAGCCCCAATTGAGAAAAAAATATAATTTTCCATCCTTCTCACGAATAATAAAGTGAGGAGGAATTTTATGTATAGTATTTCATTCCAAGAAGATTCACTGCTGCCAAGAGAAAGACTGGCCAAAGAAGGAGTTGAAGCGCTCAGTAACCAAGAGTTGCTAGCTATTCTACTCAGGACAGGAACACGTCAAGCCAGCGTTTTTGAAATTGCCCAGAAAGTCTTGAGTAATCTTTCAAGCCTAACGGATTTGAAAAAAATGACCCTGCAGGAATTGCAGAGTCTGTCTGGTATCGGCCGTGTTAAGGCCATAGAGTTACAAGCTATGATTGAACTGGGGCATCGTATTCACAAATACGAGACCCTTGAGATGGAAAGTATTCTCAGTAGCCAAAAGTTGGCCAAGAAGATGCAACAGGAATTGGGCCATAAAAAACAAGAGCACCTAGTGGCGCTCTATCTCAATACTCAAAATCAAATCATCCATCAACAGACCATTTTTATTGGTTCTGCAACTCGTAGTATCGCTGAACCACGTGAGATTCTTCACTATGCTATCAAGCATATGGCAACCTCTCTTATCTTGGTCCACAATCATCCTTCAGGAGCGGTATCGCCTAGCCGAAATGATGATCATGTCACTAAACTTGTTAAAGAAGCCTGCGATCTGATGGGAATTGTCCTCTTGGACCACTTGATTGTCTCTCACTCCAGTTATTTTAGTTACCGTGAAAAGACAGATTTAATCTAAAGTTCATTAACGACATAGTCAAAGAGGTTTTTATCTTTGGGACGATTTTCAAATAGAAATTCTGGGTGCCATTGGACACCGAGAAAGGCAACATCATCCGTACTCATGACAGCTTCAATAATGCCATCCTTAGGATCATGAGCCGCAATCTTTAAGTTAGGTGCTAAATCCTTAATACTCTGATGGTGGAAGGAGTTGATATGGGAGATTTCTCCATAGATTTCTCGAAGAACTGTATCAGGTTCTGTCACCAAGCGTTGGGTTGTGTATTCGGCAGAACAATCTTGCCAATGGTCTTCGATATCTTGGTATAAAGTTCCACCCATGGCAACGTTAAAGAGTTGAGTTCCACGGCAGACAGAAAAAATTGGCTTTTTCTGTTTAATAGCTTCCTTGATGAGGGCCAGTTCAAAGATATCCCTTTGAAGGTGGTAGTCATCGCTATCGATGGTTTTTGGTTCACCATAGAATTTTGGATCAACATTTTGCCCACCTGTCAAGATGAGTTTGTCAATCATACTGATATAGTGGCAGGCCATTTCTTGATCACCAATCGGTAGGATGATGGGAATCCCTCCAGCGTCTTTAACGCCTTCCACAAAGCCTTTTGCTGCGTAGCTCATCATAATGTCATCATCTGGATGAGTTTTTTCGTTTCCTGTAATCCCTATAACTGGTTTTTTCATAAAATGATTTTCGCTTTCTAATCCTCTTTTCGCATGAAGTAGAGGAGGGTTTGGAGTTCACTTGTCAAATCGACATACTGAACGACCACATCTTTTGGTAAATGCAGATGGACTGGTGAAAAACTAAGAATTCCTTTCACGCCAGCATCAACCAAGAGATTAGCAACTTCTTGTGACTTAACGCTGGGAACGGTCAGGATAGCAGTCTTCACATCAGCATCCTTGATTTTATCCTTGATTTGTGAAATTCCGTAAATGGGAATCCCATCAGGGGTTTGGCTACCGACTTCGGGATGGTCATCTAGGTCAAAGGCCATGATAATTTTCATCTTGTTACGTTCGTGGAAACGGTAGTGGAGAAGGGCATGGCCCATATTTCCAATACCAACCAGCATGACATTGGTAATGGAGTTATCATTGAGCAAATCGGCAAAAAACGTCATCAGTTTTTTAACATCATAGCCAAAACCACGACGTCCAAGTTCACCAAAATAGGAAAAATCACGACGTACGGTCGCTGAGTCAATACCGATAGCCTCTGCAATTTGCTTAGAGTTGGCACGTTCAATCTTTTCTGCATGAAATCTCTTAAAAATTCGATAGTAGAGAGAGAGTCTTTTCGCTGTAGCTTTTGGAATAGCAGACTGTTTATCTTTCACAAAATCACAACCTTTCTATTCTTCTATTTTATAGAAACATTGTGAAAAAATCAACAAAAACAAGAAAAAACTAAGAAAAATCTTAGTTTTGATGTAAAAAATCTGCATGTGATAGAAAACGGTAGAGGTCTCCGACCAGTCCTTGGTAAACTTCCTGCCCTTGAAAGGTCAAAGAAGTCACATAAAGTGTATCTGGCAGAGTCACACATCCTGACAGAGCCAGCATGAGAGCCTCGTAATCCTCATACTTGAGAGTGCGCTCTACATGATAGCTGTCCTTATAAGTTAGTTCAAACATTTTGGCTCTATCTTTCCGATTTTGTAAAGACACCACGTTCTACCAAGCTATCCATGAGGAAATAGAATTTTTCCTGATGAATGTGGTGGTCTTCTGATTTGAAAATATCAACTAGACGTAGCCCAAACTTGTCAGTGATATTGATTTTAGCACCTGTAAGTTCCTTGTTAATGATGATTTTGAGTTGGAATCCCTCACCGCTGTTTGGAACTTTTTCCAAAAGGCGAGTCAATTCATAGTTACCAACCTTAGTCTCAAAAAAGGTGTTGTCCTTAAGGGTGAATTTTTTAACAGAAGGGCTAAGAGTGTAGTCGTAACGACAATTTTTTAACTGAATGGTTTTTTCAAATGCCATATGGCTAACCTCCGATAATTTCTTTTAAGGTTTTTGCGAGGGTATGTAGGTCTTCAACAGTATTTTCTGGCGACAAACTGATACGAACGGATTCCTTCAAGCGTTCTGAATTTGCCCCGTACATGGCTTCAAGAACATGGCTGGATTGTACAATGCCCGCAGTGCAGGCTGAGCCAGTAGAGATTGAAATTCCAGCCAAATCTAGACGAAGGAGTAAGAGGTCATTTTTCTGACCAGGAAATCCAATATTGAGAACATAAGGAAGCTGATGTTCTCCTCTATTCAAGTAATATTGAATGTCCTCTAGCTCCGCAAGAAAAGTAGTTTCTAGATTTTGTATATGTTGAAAATGTTCTTTTTGTTTTTCTAGGTCTTCTTTTAGGGCTGCAACCATGCCTACGATGGCAGCTAAATTTTCAGTTCCTGCACGTTTTTTCTGTTCTTGGTCTCCGCCATGTAGATAGGAATCAAAATCCATGCTAGATGCGTAGAGAAAACCGATTCCCTTAGGACCATGGAATTTATGGGCAGAAGCAGTGAGAAAATCAATGCCCAATTCTTCGGGTTGAATTGGTATTTTACCGATTGCCTGAACTGCATCAACATGATAGGCTGCTGGGTGTTGCTTGAGTATTTGGCCAATTTCAGCAATGGGCAGTAGGTTTCCTGTCTCATTATTGGCAAACATGGTTGAAACCAAAATTGTATCGTCACGTAAAGCTTTTTGAATTTGTTGGGCTGTGATTTCTTGATTTTCTGGCTGGATAATGGTTGCTTCAAACCCAAAGTGTTGAACTAAGTAATCAATGGTTTCAAGGACGGCATGGTGCTCAATAGCAGTTGTGATGATATGTTTTCCTTGTTCTTGGTGACGAAGGCAGTAGCCAATGATGGCAGTATTGTTTCCTTCAGTCCCACCAGAAGTGAAAAAGATATGTTGAGGTTTTGTCCCCAGTAACTGGGCTAGTTCCTGACGGGCTTCTCTCAAGAGTTTGCCAGCTTGACGACCATGACCATGAATACTAGAAGGATTGCCATGGGTTTCTTGCATAACCTTGGTCATAGCTGAAATAGCAACTGCTGACATAGGAGTCGTCGCAGCATTGTCCAAATAAATCAAAGAATCACCTTATTTCTTTTTATTGTAGGCAAAGAGTGGGCTGACTGGTTTTCTTTCGTGGATACGGACGATAGCATCACCAATTAACTCACTAGCAGTGATGTAGCATACGTTTTTAGGAGTTTTTTCTTTTGTTGCTACTGAATCAGTCACAAGAATTTCTTTAATATTAGTATTGTCAAGAAGTTCAGCAGCTCCTTCGACGAAGAGACCGTGGCTAGAAACAGCATAAATTTCTGTAGCTCCTTCACGTTCAACGATTTTAGCAGCTTCAGAGAAGGTACGTCCGGTATTAAGAATATCATCAATCAAGATGGCTTTCTTACCTTCAACATCACCAATAATATAACCTTCGTTACGAGTTGCATCGTCTTGAGGGTAATCGATAATGGCGATAGGAGCATCAAGATATTCAGCCAGGCTACGAGCACGTTTGACACCTGAATTTTTAGGGCTAACGACAACAACATCTGAGCCAAGGAGCCCCTTATCGCAGTAATGTTTTGCAAATAGAGGAACTGTATAGAGGTTGTCAACAGGAATATCAAAGAATCCTTGCACCTGAACAGCATGCAAATCAAGCGTAAGAACACGGTCAACTCCAGCCTTAACCAGCATATTAGCAACTAGTTTAGCTGTAAGTGGCTCACGTGGTGAAGCAATGCGGTCTTGACGTGCATAGCCAAAATATGGAAGGACGACGTTGATACTGTGGGCACTTGCGCGCACACAAGCGTCAACCATGATCAACAATTCCATTAGGTGGTTGTTAACAGGGAAACTTGTAGACTGGATGATGTAAACATCATAACCACGGACACTTTCTTCGATATTTACTTGGATTTCTCCGTCTGAAAATTGACGTGATGATAGTTTTCCAAGCGGTACACCAACAGCTTGTGCAATTTTCTGTGCAATCTCTTGGTTAGAGTTGAGTGCGAAAAGTTTCATGTTTTTTCTATCTGACATTATAGACCGTCCTCTGTAAACTTTTTAAATCCTAGCCATATCTGCCTAGCCTATATGAACTGGGATTTTTGTATTTTATCTCTTCTATTTTACCAAAAAATGGAGATTATTTCAGCTATTTTTCATGCTTTTGACAAATCGAACCAATTTTGAGGGAGCTTTTTGGTATGAAATCTGATTTTTCTCTAAAAATTGCTGGAAATCTTGTTTCCCTTGCTCGTGATTTTCAACTTCAAGCTCTAATTCGTAATCTGTCATATCAAAGTACTGACTTTCATCCAGTGCCATGAGACCAATAGCTGTTTGCATTTCATAGCGAAGTGTCGTTAGACAACCAAGGATCTGCCATTCACTTGTTTTAATACCATGTTTCGTCAATTCATCCAGTACTAGCCCTTGAGGAAGTTCTTTCTTGCTCAGATAGTTTTCAGCATCTTTTAGTTGCAATTTTTGGTTGTATTCCATGTTTCCAACACTTTGCGGGACTTTGAGTGTCAATTCAGCCCAATCTTCAAAAGTTCGAATACGCATAGCGACTTTCTTTTCTCGCAGCTCAAAACCAGGTGTGTCGATGTAGTAATTTTTTTGGAGAACAGGTGTGACACCTGTGAACTGGTCTTTTAGATGATTATATTCATCTTTTTTCAAGAGTGTTTTCAATTCAATTTCTAAATGTTTCATTTTTCTTACCTTTTCTTTATCGTTGAAAGCGGATTTATGATATAATAGCATTGTATTTATTGTATATGAATCTGGAGAAAAAATCAAAGATATTTTTGAAGGATAATATGAGAACAAGGGAGAATTTATGACCTTAGAATGGGAAGAATTTCTAGATCCTTACATTCAAGCTGTTGGTGAGTTAAAGATTAAACTACGTGGTATTCGGAAGCAATATCGTAAGCAAAATAAGCATTCTCCTATTGAGTTTGTGACTGGTAGAGTCAAGCCAATTGAAAGTATCAAGGAAAAAATGGCTCGGCGTGGCATTACTTATGCGACCTTAGAGCATGATTTGCAAGATATTGCTGGTTTGCGTGTGATGGTCCAGTTTGTAGATGACGTTAAGGAAGTAGTGGAAATTTTGCGCAAACGTCAGGATATGCGGATCATACAGGAGCGAGATTACATTACTCATCGAAAAGCATCAGGCTACCGTTCCTATCACGTGGTAGTAGAATATACGGTTGATACCATCAATGGAGCTAAGACCATTTTGGCGGAAATTCAGATTCGTACTTTGGCCATGAATTTCTGGGCAACGATAGAACATTCTCTCAACTACAAGTACCAAGGGGATTTCCCAGAGGAAATTAAAAAGAGACTGGAAATCACGGCAAAGATTGCCCATCAGTTGGATGAAGAAATGGGTAAAATTCGTGATGATATCCAAGAAGCCCAGGCACTTTTTGATCCTTTGAGTAGAAAATTAAATGACGGTGTAGGAAACAGTGATGATACAGATGAAGAATACAGGTAAACGAATTGATCTGATAGCTAATAGAAAACCGCAGAGTCAAAGGGTTTTGTATGAATTGCGAGATCGTTTGAAGAGAAATCAGTTTATACTCAATGATACCAATCCGGATATTGTCATTTCCATTGGTGGGGATGGCATGCTCTTGTCGGCCTTTCATAAGTACGAAAATCAGCTTGACAAGGTACGCTTTATCGGTGTTCATACTGGACATTTGGGCTTCTATACGGACTACCGTGATTTTGAGTTGGACAAACTAGTGACTAATTTGCAGCTAGATACCGGAGCAAGAGTCTCTTACCCTGTTCTAAATGTGAAGGTCTTTCTTGAAAATGGTGAAGTGAAGATTTTTAGAGCACTAAATGAAGCCAGTATCCGCAGGTCTGATCGAACCATGGTGGCGGATGTTGTGATTAACGGTGTTCACTTTGAACGTTTTCGTGGAGATGGGCTAACAGTTTCGACCCCGACTGGTAGTACAGCCTATAACAAATCACTTGGCGGAGCTGTTTTACACCCTACCATTGAAGCTTTGCAATTAACGGAAATTGCCAGCCTTAACAATCGTGTCTATCGAACCCTGGGTTCTTCCATTATTGTTCCTAAGAAGGATAAGATTGAACTTATTCCTACAAGAAATGATTATCACACTATTTCGGTTGACAATAGCGTTTATTCCTTCCGCAATATTGAACGAATCGAGTATCAAATCGACCATCATAAGATTCACTTTGTCGCCTCACCTAGCCACACCAGTTTTTGGAATCGTGTTAAGGACGCTTTCATCGGTGAGGTGGACGAATGAGGTTTGAATTTATCGCAGATGAACATGTCAAGGTTAAGACCTTCTTGAAAAAGCACGAGGTTTCTAAGGGACTTCTGGCCAAGATTAAGTTTCGAGGTGGAGCTATTCTGGTCAATGACCAACCGCAAAATGCAACCTATCTATTGGATATTGGAGACCGAGTTATCATCGATATTCCCGCCGAGGAAGGCTTTGAAACTCTAGAAGCTATCGAGAGACCATTAGACATTCTCTATGAGGATGACCATTTTCTAGTCTTAAACAAACCCTATGGAGTGGCTTCTATTCCTAGTGTCAATCACTCCAATACCATTGCCAATTTTATCAAGGGTTACTATGTCAAGCAAAATTATGAAAATCAGCAGGTTCACATTGTAACCAGACTTGATAGAGATACTTCTGGCTTGATGCTCTTTGCTAAGCATGGCTATGCCCATGCACGATTAGACAAGCAGTTGCAGAAGAAATCTATCGAGAAGCGCTATTTTGCATTGGTTAAAGGTGATGGATACTTGGAGCCAGAAGGGGAAATTATTGCCCCGATTGCGCGTGATGAAGACTCCATTATTACCAGACGGGTGGCTAAAGGTGGAAAGTATGCCCATACTTCTTACAAGATTGTAGCATCTTATGGGAATATTCATTTGGTCGATATTCGCCTGCACACTGGGCGAACCCACCAAATCCGAGTCCATTTTTCTCATATTGGTTTTCCTTTATTGGGAGATGACTTGTACGGTGGTAGTCTAGACGATGGAATTCAGCGCCAGGCCCTACATTGTCATTACCTATCCTTTTATCATCCATTTTTAGAGCAAGACTTGCAGTTAGAAAGTCCCTTGCCGGATGATTTCAGCAACCTTATTACCCAGTTATCAACTAATACTCTATAAAAATTGTTTCAGAGTATAATTATTATCTTAAAGGAGAAAACTCATGGAAGTTTTTGAAAGTCTCAAAGCCAACCTAGTTGGTAAAAATGCTCGTATCGTTCTCCCTGAAGGGGAAGAGCCGCGTATTCTTCAAGCGACTAAACGCTTGGTAAAAGAAACAGAAGTGATTCCTGTTTTGCTTGGAAATCCTGAAAAAATTAAAATTTACCTTGAAATTGAAGGGATCATGGATGGTTATGAAGTCATTGACCCTCAACATTATCCTCAATTTGAAGAAATGGTTGCTGCCTTGGTGGAGCGTCGCAAGGGCAAAATGTCTGAAGAAGATGCACGCAAGGTTTTGGTTGAAGATGTCAACTATTTTGGTGTTATGTTGGTTTACTTGGGCTTGGTTGACGGAATGGTATCAGGTGCGATTCACTCAACAGCTTCAACAGTTCGCCCAGCCCTACAAATCATCAAAACTCGTCCAAATGTTACTCGTACTTCAGGTGCCTTCCTCATGGTTCGTGGTACGGAACGTTACCTATTTGGAGACTGTGCCATCAATATCAATCCTGATGCAGAAGCCTTGGCTGAAATTGCGATCAACTCAGCAATCACAGCTAAGATGTTTGGCATCGAGCCTAAAATTGCTATGCTAAGCTATTCTACTAAAGGTTCAGGATTTGGAGAAAGCGTTGATAAGGTTGTTGAAGCAACTAAAATTGCTCACGACTTGCGTCCTGACCTTGAAATCGATGGTGAGTTGCAATTTGATGCAGCCTTTGTTCCTGAAACTGCAGCTCTGAAAGCTCCTGGAAGTACGGTAGCTGGTCAAGCAAATGTCTTCATCTTCCCAGGTATCGAGGCAGGAAATATCGGATACAAGATGGCTGAACGTCTTGGTGGTTTTGCAGCTGTAGGACCTGTTTTGCAAGGTTTGAACAAACCAGTTAACGACCTTTCTCGTGGATGTAATGCAGATGATGTTTACAAGTTAACCCTTATCACAGCAGCTCAAGCAGTTCATCAATAAGATTTAGTCCTCTTTCCCTTGGGAAGAGGCTTTTTATACTCAATGAAAATCAAAGAGCAAACTAGGAAACTAGCCGCAGGCTGCTCA
>NZ_JUQO01000202.1 GCF_001074635.1 Streptococcus mitis | reverse complement strand
CTCTACTTCCGATACATTTTAAACTGTAGGAAGAGGTCGCTATATTTGCCTGTCCATTTATGGTCAAATTTCTCATAAACTTCTAAGTGCTTCATGGTTTCAGCATCTGGATAGAAGGCTTTATCTTCTTTTTTCTCCTCTGGGAGCAATTCCTTAGCTGGTAGGTTCGGTGTTGAATAGCCGACATACTCTGCATTTTTGAGAGCATTTTCAGGTTTCAACATAAAGTTGATAAAGGCATAGGCTGCATCTTGGTTTTTGACTGTTTTGGGAATGACCATATTGTCAAACCAAAGGTTGCTGGCCTCGGTCGGAACCACATAGCGTAGATTTTCATTTTTTTCTAGCATTTGGCTGGCTTCTCCAGAGAAGGTCACACCGATTGCAGCGTTATTCTGAATCATGTATCCCTTCATCTCGTCCGCCACAATAGCCTTGATATTTGGAGTCAGTTTGTAGAGTTTGTCTACTGTCTCTTCTAACTGCTGGGTATCCTTGGAGTTGAGGCTGTAGCCTAGCGAATTGAGTCCTAGTCCCAGTACCTCACGCGCCCCATCAAAGAGCATGATCGAGTTTTTATACTCTGGCTTCCAGAGATCATCCCAATGCTCAGGCGCTTCATCTACCATGGTTTCATTGTAGACAATTCCCAAGGTTCCCCAGAAGTAAGGAATGGAGAATTTATTGCCTGGGTCAAAGGACTGGTTGAGGAACTCTGGTCCGATATTTTCAAGACCTTCAAGTTTTGAATAGTCAAGCGGTACCAAGAGGTCTTCATCCTTCATCTTGTTAATCATGTATTCACTAGGAATGGCAATATCATAGGTTGTTCCACCCTGCTTGATCTTGGTATACATGGCTTCGTTGGAGTCAAAAGTCTCATACTGGACTTGGATGCCTGTTTCTTCCGTGAATTGCTCCAATAGTTCTGGATCAATATAGTCTCCCCAGTTGTAGATAACCAATTTTTGACTATCTCGGCTATTGATTTTACTGTCTAGATGCGTCGCAATTCCCCATAAGACGAGGATAATGGCTACAATTCCTGCTAAAAATGAATAGAGTTTTTTCATGCTTGCTCCTCCTTCTCACGTGAGATAAAGTAATAACCAACAACTAGGATAATACTAAAGAGAAAGACGAGGGCAGACAGGGCATTGATTTCTAGAGAAATCCCCTTACGAGCACGAGAGTAAATCTCGACTGACAGGGTTGAAAAGCCATTTCCCGTTACGAAGAAGGTCACGGCAAAGTCATCTAGCGAATAGGTGAAGGCCATGAAATAACCAGCAATGATAGACGGAGTCAGGTAAGGAAGCATGATTTCCTTGAACATCTGAAATTGACTGGCACCAAGGTCATAGGCCGCATGAATCATGTCACCGTTCATTTCCTTGAGACGAGGCAAGACCATCAAGACCACGATAGGAATCGAGAAGGCCACGTGACTAGATAGAACAGTCAAAAAGCCAAGTGAAAACTTGAGTTGAGTAAAAAGAATCAAGAAGCTGGCACCAATCATAACATCAGGCGCAACCATGAGGATATTATTGAGTGAAAGAAAGGCTTCTTGGTATTTCTTACGAGACTGGTAGATGTAAATAGCTCCAAAAGTCCCGATAATCGTCGCTATCAAGGCTGACAGAAAGGCCAAGAAAAAGGTCTGAGTCACAATCAACATAAGACGACCATCGCCAAACATGGTTTTAAAATGGCTCAAGCTAAAGCCTGTAAAGCTATTCATGTCGTTACCTGCATTAAAGGCATAGCCAATCAAGTAAAAAATCGGCAGGTAGAGGACAAGAAAGACCAGTCCCAGATAAAGATTGGCAAATTTTTTCATCGTTCTCTCCTTTCCTTGGTCACCCACATGGTGATGAACATGGTCAAGATGAGAATTACACCGATGGTTGAACCCATACCGTAGTTGTCATTGGTCAGGAAGTTCTGCTCAATGGCTGTCCCCAAGGTGATAACGCGGTTCCCACCAATCAAACGGGTCAGCATGAAGAGACTCAAGCTTGGAATAAAGACCGACTGAACCCCACTTCGCACACCATTCATCGATAGAGGGAAGATGACATGACGGAAGGTCTCCCACTTGGTCGCACCGAGGTCGTAGCTGGCATTGATGAGGTTGTTATCCATATCGTCCAAGACATTGAAAATGGGCAAAATCATAAAAGGAAGCTCAATATAGCTTGCGACAAAGATAAAGGAGAAATCGGTAAAGAGCAACTGTTGTGAACCAATTTCGATAAATTCCAAGAATTGGTTAATAGAGCCATTCTGACCAAAAATTCCGATAAAGGCATAAGCCTTGAGGAGCAAATTGATCCAGGTTGGCAGGATAATCAGCATGAGCCAGAGTTGACGGTGCTTGAGACGGGTCAAAAAGAGGGCTGTTGGATAGCTGATAAGCAAGGTCACAAAGGTCACAATTCCTGCATAGAGTACAGAGTTGAAACTCATTTTTAGGTAGGTCAAATTTTGTGACGCAAAGTAGGACTTATAATTTTCTAAACTGAACTGGCCTTCAATATTGAAAAAGGATTGTCCAAAAATCAAGACCAAGGGTGCCAGGACAAAGAGTGCAATCCAAAGCATGTAGGGCACTACAAAGAGTTTAGAGCTTGTTTTCTTCATCTCTTTCCTCCTCGATTGCATTGATCAGACCTGCTTCTTGTTCTTCGATTTCTACGTACTCCTCGATACGAGCATCGAACTCTTCTTCAGTTTCGTTGAGACGCATGATGTGGATGTCTTCTGGCTCAAAGTCCAGACCGATTTCCTCACCCACGATGGCCTTACGGGTTGAGTGGATCATCCATTCATTCCCAAGTTCGTCATAGGCGATAATTTCATAGTGAACCCCACGGAAGAGCTGGGTATCGACCTTAACTTGGAGCTTGCCTTCTTCAGGAAGGGTAATACGCAAGTCCTCTGGACGAATAACAACCTCAACAGGTTCATTTGGCTTCATCCCTCCATCGACCGCTTCGAAGCGTTTGCCGTTAAACTCAACCAAGTAGTCCTCAATCATGGTTCCTGGCAAGATATTTGACTCACCAATAAAGGTGGCAACAAAGTGGTTAATCGGCTCATCGTAGATATCTACTGGTGTTCCAGACTGGACAATCTCGCCATCATTCATGACAAAAATCCAATCACTCATAGCCAGGGCTTCTTCCTGATCGTGAGTGACAAAGACAAAGGTAATGCCCAATCGTTGTTGCAGTTCACGTAGTTCATACTGCATATCTGTTCGTAATTTTAAGTCAAGCGCTGACAGAGGCTCGTCCAACAAAACCACACGGGGTTGGTTGATGATGGCACGGGCAATAGCCACACGCTGACGTTGTCCTCCAGAGAGTTTACGAATGGAACGTTTTTCGTACCCTTCCAACTGAACCATCTTGAGAACTTCCGCTACGCGTTTCTCGATTTCTTTCTTGTCAATTTTACGCAAGCGAAGTGGAAAAGCAACATTTTCAAACACATTCATATGTGGAAACAAGGCATAGGATTGGAAGACCGTATGAACGTCACGCTTGTTGGTTGGGATGTCATTGATACGGACACCATCCAGCAAAATATCTCCTGTCGTCGCATCCAGTAAACCTGCAATGATGTTAAGGATAGTTGATTTACCTGAACCAGATGCGCCTAGAAGGGTATAAAATTTCCCTTCTTCCAACTCAAAATTGATGTCTTTGAGAACCTTGGTGTTGCTGTCTTCAAAAACTTTAGAGACGTTTTTGAATTCAATAATTGGTTTTTTCAATTGTCATTTATTCCTTCTTTTTCATAGATTAACAGATCAGGGCTCTGTCAGGCCGCCACTACCTCGTGTAGGAGATTAAACTGCCTACATTCTTCTGCACTAACGATAGGCTTTCACCCCCTTTCCATGACATAGCAGCAGCTTTTCAACTACAGCTTCCTACTTGCTTTCACCTAAAATACGGACTTCTCTCTCAAGCGTGATACCTGAGTGTTCCTTGACTTTTTCAATCACAGACTCAATCAAGTCCTCGTAGTCTTTGGCCGTTCCATCTGCGACATTGATCATAAATCCTGCGTGCTTTTCAGACACTTCTACGCCACCGATACGATAGCCTTTCAAGCCAGCTTCTGAAATTAATTGACCTGCAAAATGCCCTACTGGACGTTTAAAGACCGAACCACAAGATGGGTATTCCAAAGGTTGCTTGAGTTCACGTAGGTGCGTCAAGCGGTCCATTTCCTGCTTGATAACCTGATGGGTTCCTGGGGCTAGGGCAAATTTAGCTGACAAGACAACTGCACCAGACTCTTGAATGGCTGAGTGGCGGTAACCAAAAGCCAAATCTTTGGCAGACAGGGTCTCGATTTCTCCATCCTTGGTCAAGACCTTACAAGACTGCAAGATGTGGGCGATCTCACCACCATAGGCACCTGCATTCATGAAAACTGCTCCACCGACGCTCCCTGGAATGCCACAAGCAAACTCAAAGCCAGTCAAACTATGACGAAGGGCAATGCGAGTTGTTTCAATCAAGTTAGCCCCTGCTTCAGCTTCGATGGTATAGCCATCAACGGAAACATTATTGAGCTTGTCACACAAGATGACAAATCCACGAATCCCACCATCACGAACAATGATGTTACTAGCATTTCCAAGAACCATCCAAGGAATATTTTCTTGGTTGGCAAATTTAACAACGCGCGCCAACTCAAAACGATTTCGTGGAAAGACCAAATAATCGGCCTCTCCACCTACTTTTGTATAACTATAGCTATGCAAGGGTTCTTTAAAACGGATATCAATTCCTTCTAAGATTTCAAGCATTTTTTCTCTTACAGACATGTCACTCTTCCTTTTACAAAATTC
Organism: Streptococcus mitis; assembly: GCF_001074635.1. Classification (GTDB taxonomy): domain Bacteria; phylum Bacillota; class Bacilli; order Lactobacillales; family Streptococcaceae; genus Streptococcus; species Streptococcus mitis_E. The sequence goes on along the minus strand of NZ_JUQO01000202.1, from coordinate 3,112 downwards.
ATTCCATTATACCATTTTTAAGACCATTTGACGACCATAAAAAGACCTTGTTTGTTTTTTGCACAAAAAAAGAGGTCCCCCCCTTTTTATGATTTTTTGCAAAAGATTGCCTTTGTTCCATAGGCAACCAGAATGAGCTCAACTGCTAGGACAACTTCAACCAAGACTGGATTGGTCAACCAGCCAACTTGGGCAAGAGATGGTGCCAGATCAAAGAAGGCATGTAGTCCATAAGCCGCTAGGAGATAAATCCATTTCTTCTGGCGAACAGCTTGGTAAACCCAAACAGTCAAGAGTAATTGGAAACCTAGCGCCAAAATCCGTTCAAAAGCAAGCAAATAAATTTGCCAGACAGATAGCGACTGGATAGTTTTCAACATATTTTCAGACAGCAATTTCAGGACCTGTGGATTCTGAGTTTGAACTGCCGAAAGAACAATGTAGAGATTGACGAGGCTAGTAACACCTAAGAAAATCAATTCCAAACCACCATGCCCCAATCCATAAGCAAGGGCATCTGATTTTTCCAAGTTTCTCTTTTTCTTCAACCATTTAAAGAAGATGAGACGAGCTGTTTCCTCAAAGAAAGCCGCCATAGCTAGGCCATAGACAATATAAACCAGGGGATGGTCTTGTAAAAGAGCAATACTTCCATCTTTTTGAGGATGAAGAACTATGATATGAACCAATTTTTCTAGAATCTGTGAAGAGAGAAAGAAGGCAACAGCCCCCAAGCCCAAAACAGCTAAATTAATCTGGTATTTCTTTCTGGCATACCAAATGCTCCCTATTAGAAAAGTCAGCAAAAACACAATGGTAATAATGATATGAATGGTCATTTTCTTCTCCTATTCTGCCTTTTCAATATCTTTTTTCATCTCATCAACATTGAACTTGGCAAACAAGTATTGGCGGTCTTGAACTGGGAAACGTTGGTCTAATTGGTCAACTGCCCCCACTTCGATGATTCCTTCTTTTATGACAAAATCCATGACATGCCCACCGAAGGTCAAGTCATCTGAGATGAAGTGCAGATGGTAGCCTGCCACACTAACTCCATGGAAAATCTCTGGCGTCCAGAAACCAACGATAGTTCCCGCCACATTGTCACGACTATATTCAGGTTGATGGATTGCGACCTCAGCAAACTTGGTATCTGGTGTCGACTTGGGAATCATACGCACATGCATATGCGAAAATTCCCCACGAATCTTAATTGAGCGGAAAAGATTTTCCCCATCATAATAAGACTCGATTCGCTCTTCCAATTCCTTGTCTGTCATCTCAAAGCGCTGGCGGAAAATAACTTCTGCCTGATGTGGTACTACTGCTGCGTAAGGAATAAGGGCATCTGGTGACACTTCTACAATTTCCGGTTGCTCTCCTGAGCCTTTGGCCTGATAGGCCTTGCCATCTAAGACAATCAATTCCCCATCAATGGAATCCAAGGTTCCCAAACCAAGATCACCATGCTCTAGCAATTCTCCTACTGTCATGGTACCACCATAAAGGCCGGCCATCAAGGCTCCAAGGGTATTGTATTGAAATAATTTCACTGGTTCCTGCACGTTCTTATCCATTCACTTTCTTGTCTGTTATTCTATAAATCTTACTCCTAAGTATACCACATTTGCCGCTAGATGTGAACGAGAGAAACACCCTAGACATTGCCAAGAAGGAAAAAAAAGGGTACAATGTAACAAAATCAAGGGAGGTATGGAATGAAGAAACAAAGCAAGTACCAAGAGGTCGTAGCTTATCTGAAAAATAGTATCGAGTCTGGACGCTTTCCAACGGGTAGCCGCCTGCCTTCTATCCGTCAACTGAGTCTTGACTTTCACTGTAGCAAGGACACCATTCAACGAGCACTGCTGGAATTACGGCACGGACAATACCTCTATGCCAAGCCCAATAGTGGCTACTATGTCTTAGAACAGGGGCAACACCAAGACCTAGAAATCGAAGTCACTGACGAACATGCCCGCGCCTATGACGACTTCCGACTCTGCGTCAATGAAACCTTAATTGGCCGGGAAAACTACCTCTTCAATTATTATGACAACCAAGAAGGTTTAGAAGACCTAAGACAGTCTATTCATAAACTTCTCTTTGACCAAGCCCTCTACTGCAAGGCTGACCAACTGGTACTGACTTCTGGAACCCAACAAGCCTTGTTTATCCTCTCTCAAATATCCTTTCCTAGCCAAGCAAAGGAAATCTTGGTGGAACAGCCGACCTATCATCGGATGAATCGCCTCTTGATTGCTCAGGGCTTAGACTATCAAACGATTGAACGAAGCATTGATGGGATTGACTTGGAGGAGCTGGAAGGTCACTTCAAAACAGGAAAGATTAAGTTTTTCTACACCATTCCTCGTTTTCACTATCCTCTGGGGCATTCCTATTCAGAGCAGGACAAACGAGCTATTCTTGACTTAGCTGCCAAGTATGGTGTCTATATTGTAGAGGACGACTATTTGGGGGATTTGGACTCCAAAAAGGGGCAGACCTTCCACTATCTAGATACAGAGAAGCGCGTCATTTATATCAAGTCCTTCTCAACCAGCCTCTTTCCAGCCCTGCGGATAACAGCACTCATCCTTCCAAATGCTATCAAAGAAGCCTTTGTAGCCTACAAAAATATCCTAGATTACGACAGCAACCTTATCATGCAAAAGGCCCTGTCACTCTATATTGACAGTCAATTATTTGAGAAAAATCGGCTAGCTCGCTTATCCAATCAGGAAGCTTACCAAAAACAACTTGAGGAAAGCTTAACTAAAACACCTTGTCCCCTTCTTCATTATCCCCTACACGATGGTTTATTGCTAGACCTGAGACAGTATCCTAAAATCGCCAGTCTCAAACACAGTCAACTGGGCTTGGACTTCTTTGAAGAGGCCTATTTAAGCACCTGTCCTTATCAATTTGCCAAGGTGTCCTTAGATAATCTGGAAAAGGTTTTAAACTATTTAAAAGCAGAATTGGACTGACTTCCAACTCTGCTTTTTTCTTATACTCTTCGAAAATCTCTTCAAACCACGTCAGCGTCGCCTTACCGTAGATATATGTAACTGACTTCGTCAGTCTTATCTACAACCTCAAAGCAGTG
>NZ_JUQO01000201.1 GCF_001074635.1 Streptococcus mitis | reverse complement strand
TACGGTAAGGCGACGCTGACGTGGTTTGAATTTGATTTTCGAAGAGTATTACATTGATAGTATAACCCCTCCCCCTAGGTCAGAGTCAAGCGTTTTTACGAAATTTTTTACTTTATCATAACATGAAAATGGTTTTCTTGACAGACCTTAGAAAACATGATAGGATAGTCAAGTCTATCAAGCAAAAGAAAGGCTCATCTTGAGTACTTGTGCGGCTATTTGCCAAGGGCAGTAGCTTTTTCTTTTGTAACATTAATTTTAGGAGTTTAACTATGTCTGAAAAATCGCAATGGGGTTCTAAACTGGGCTTTATTCTAGCATCTGCTGGTTCAGCTATCGGACTTGGAGCCGTTTGGAAATTCCCCTACATGACTGCTGCTAACGGTGGAGGAGGCTTTTTACTGGTCTTTCTCGTTTCCACTATTTTAATCGGTTTCCCCCTTTTGCTTGCAGAATTTGCCCTCGGCCGAAGCGCTGGTGTCTCAGCAATCAAAACCTTTGGAAAACTAGGCAAGAATAGCAAGTACAACTTTATCGGTTGGATTGGTGCCTTTGCCCTTTTTATCCTCTTATCTTTCTACAGTGTTATCGGGGGATGGATTCTGGTTTATCTGGGTATTGAGTTCGGGAAATTGTTCCAACTTGCTGGGACGAGTGATTATGCTCAGTTATTTACTTCCATCATTTCAAATCCAGCCATTGCGCTTGGAGCTCAAGCAGCCTTTATCCTATTGAACATCTTTATTGTATCACGTGGGGTTCAAAAAGGGATTGAAAGAGCTTCGAAAGTCATGATGCCCCTGCTCTTTATCATCTTTGTTGTCATCATTGGGCGCTCTCTCAGTTTACCAAATGCCATGGAAGGGGTTCTTTACTTCCTCAAACCAGACTTCTCTAAGCTGACAAGTGCTGGTCTCCTCTATGCTCTGGGACAATCTTTCTTTGCCCTCTCACTAGGGGTTACAGCCATGCTAACCTATGCATCTTACTTGGATAAGAAAACCAATCTAGTCCAGTCAGGGATTTCCATTGTAGCCATGAATATCTCAGTATCCATCATGGCAGGTCTAGCCATTTTCCCAGCCATGTCAGCCTTCAATATCCAGTCTGAAGGAGGACCGAGCTTGCTCTTTATCGTCTTGCCTCAACTCTTTGACAAGATGCCTTTTGGAACCATTTTCTACATCCTCTTCCTCTTGCTCTTCCTCTTTGCGACGGTCACTTCTTCCGTTGTTATGCTGGAAATCAATGTGGGCAATATTACCAATCAGGACAACAGCAAGCGTGCCATGTGGAGTGCCATTTTAGGAATTTTGACCTTTATCTTTGGAATTCCTTCGGCCCTTTCTTACGGTGTTATGGCAGATATTCACATTTTTGGGAAGACCTTCTTTGATGCTATGGATTTCTTGGTTTCCAATCTCCTCATGCCATTTGGAGCTCTCTGCCTTTCACTCTTTACAGGCTATATCTTTAAAAAAGCTCTTGCCATGGAGGAACTCCATCTCGATGAAACAGCGTGGAAACAGGGACTTTTCCAAATCTGGCTCTTCCTTCTTCGTTTCATCATTCCTATCATCATCATTGTGGTCTTTATCGCCCAATTTATGTAATCAAAAAGGACTTGAGTATGAACTCAGGCCCTTTCTTTTTTATGGATGACTAACAATCAATTCCAAATCTTGTCCTTCTAATGTCCAAGCTTCAACATCACTTGGTAGGATAAAGTGGCTACCTTTTTGGATTGGATAGTTTTTTCCGTCAACAGTCAGTTGACCTTGGCCAGCTAAGACACTCAACAAACTGTAGTCAGCTGTCTTTTCGAAGTCAACTTTTCCAGTAATTTCCCACTTGTAAACTGCAAAGAAATCATTGGATACAAGGAGAGTGGAACGCAAATCATCAGCTTTGACAATCACAGGACGGCTATTTGCTGGCTCACCAATGTTCAAGACATCAATCGATTTTTCAAGGTGAAGTTCACGCAAGTTTCCCTTGTCGTCCTTGCGGTCAAAGTCATAGACGCGATAGGTGGTGTCACTAGATTGTTGGGTTTCAAGGATCAAAATTCCTGATCCAATAGCGTGCATAGTTCCACTTGGCACATAGAAGAAATCTCCAGCCTTAACAGGTACTTTTGTCAACAAAGCATCCCAATTTTTATCTTCGATTTGCTGGCGGAGTTCTTCTTTTGACTTGGCATTATGCCCGTAGATAATCTCTGAACCTTTATCCGCAGCGATGATATACCAGCACTCTGTTTTACCTAGCTCACCTTCATGTTCTAACCCATATGCATCGTCTGGATGGACTTGGACGCTGAGCCAGTCGTTGGCATCCAGAATCTTAGTCAAAAGCGGAAATACAGGTTCTGGACGGTTGCCAAACAATTCACGGTGCTCTGCATATAAAGTAGCAAGATCTGTTCCCTCGTAGCGACCATTGGCAACTTTAGAGACTCCATTTGGATGGGCTGAGATGGCCCAATATTCTCCGATTTTTTCACTTGGGATGTCGTAGCCAAACTCATCACGTAGCTTGGTTCCACCCCAGATTTTTTCTTGCATAACTGATTGTAAAAATAATGGTTCTGACATCTTCTTCTCCTGTCTGATTTTTCTCCCCTCATTATAGCAAAAAAAGAGTTCCAGTTGAACTCTTTTTCACATCTTATAAAGTAGGGAGAAGATTTTATAAAAATAGTAAATAAATCCCTTCTTATGCTATAACTTTTGTTGGCGATCAAACTCTACTATGTCCTATTTCATACGATAAAAATCAAGCACTAGACCAGCAGGGCCTTTAACTAATAAGGACTCTGTTCCCCAATCCGTTTCACAAATACCGTGTAAAATCTCGACACCGATCTCTTTTAACCGTTGGTAATTCTGATTTAGATCCTCAACCTCGATATGAAGAATGATTCCTGTCTGAAAATCTTCCAAAGGAATCAAATGATTTTGGGACAACATCAGACAGTGACTACCAATCGTAAATTGAGCAAAACCATCATCAGCATAATCTGCCTTTTTATCCAAGATATGCTCCAAATCAGCACAGACTTGGGGAACATTTGAAACGATAATATCTAATTGATTTAAATTCATTTACTATCCTCCATAAAAAGACCGGATTGCTCCGATCTTTTCAAGTTTCTCTCTATGAAAATCAAAGAATAAACAAGGCATCAAACCGCAGGCAGTACTGGAGTACGGCAAGGTGAAGATAACGCAGTTTACATTTGATTTTCGACGAGAGAAATTATTTAATTGCGCGTGATTGCAACCCTTCTTCTTCCAAGAAGAGGCGGAATGGTACGAGTTCTTCTGCTTCGTATTTTTCCTTGAAAGCTTTGATTGCTTCTTCTGAGTGAAGTTTTGGATCCAATTCAAGTACTTCTACTGGAAGTGGACGGTGTGGAGTGATGCGAGCATCGATCACAACAGTTTTACCTTCTTTGTTGAGTTTAACAGCTTCTGCAACAACTGCATCGATATCTTCGATACGGTCAACTGTAAATCCTACAGCACCTTGCGCTTCAGCGATTTTCGCATAGTCAGCATTAGGGAAGTCACAACCAAACAAGTGTTTATTTGTGTCTTCGTATTTGTCCTTGATGAAGGCATATTTACCATTTGAGAAGACAACGTTGATAACTGGAAGGTCGTATTGAACATTTGTGATAACGTCTGGGTAGCACATGTTGAATGCACCGTCACCCATGATGTTCCATACTTGGCGATCTGGATTGTCTTTCTTAGCAGCGATACCACCAGGAAGAGCAATACCCATTGTCGCAAAGAGTGGAGATGTACGCCACATGTTCTTAGGTGTCATGTGAAGGTGACGAGTAGATGTTTGAGTAGTGTCACCTACGTCGATTGAGTAGATAGCGTCTTGATCAGCATGTTTGTTGATTGCATTGTAAACTTGATACAATTGCAATTCACCCTCAGTTTTACCTTCGATTTTGTTCATGTAATCACGCCAGTTTTGGTTATTCTTAACGTTTGCACGCCACCATGGAGTAGATTCAACTGGGTTCACTTTGTCAAGGATTGCTTTCGCTGCTTGACCTGCATCACCAAGGATTGAAGCGTCTAGGGCATGACGTTTACCAAGTTTGTAAGGGTCGATATCGACTTGGATGAATTTTTCAGTGTTCTTGAAGGCTTCGTAAACTTCAGCAAATGGGAAGTTTGAACCAAGGAAAAGAACTGTGTCTGCTTCAAAGACCACTTCGTTGGCTGGTTTCCAACCAACACGGTAAGCAGAACCTGTCAAACCTTCATAGTTCCATTCGAAAGCTTCAAAGTTTTTACCAGTTGTGATGATTGGTGCTTTGATTTTACGTGACAATTCAGTAATCACTTCACCAGCTTTAACACCACCGTAACCAGCATAGATAACTGGACGTTCAGCATTGTTCAAGATTTCAACAGCTTTGTCGATTTCAACTTCGTTCAAAGCAGGAGCGATGAATGAACGCTCGTATGAACCTGATCCATAGTATGAGTTTTCGTCGATTTCTTGGAAACCGAAGTTTACTGGGATTTCAACAACGGCTGGACCTTTTTTAGAAACTGCAGCACGGCAAGCTTCGTCAATAACTTTTGGCAATTGCTCAGCGTAAGCTACACGTTTGTTGTAAACAGCGATACCGTTGTACATTGGGTTTTGGTTCAATTCTTGGAAAGCATCCATGTTGAGTTCGTTAACTGGACGTGATCCAAGGATTGCTAGGAATGGAGTGTTATCCATAGCTGCATCGTAAACACCGTTAATCAAGTGAGTCGCACCTGGACCACCTGAACCAACTGCAACCCCGATTGAGCCACCGAATTTAGCTTGCATAACCGCTGCAAGAGCACCTGTTTCTTCGTGGCGAACTTGCAAGAAGCGGATATCTTTGTCTTCAGCCAAAGCGTCCATCAATGAGCTGAGTGTTCCTGATGGGATACCGTAGATTGTGTCTACGCCCCATGTTTTCAATACGTTAAGCATTGCTGCAGATGCAGTAATTTTCCCTTGAGTCATAATGATAACTCTCCTTCAAATATTTTTAAATCTACTAAAAAAGGTTTCATATAGTTTTTGAAAACGTTTCAGTAAATTTTTACAATACTAATTTATCACATTTATTTTGACTTTACTAAGAATCTGCTCAGAAGTTTTTATTCTCTATTACAGTACAGTTTGAAAACGTTTTTAGCTTCTGTTTTATAATACTCAATGAAAATCAAAGAGCAAACTAGGAAGCTAGTCGCAGGTTGATCAAAGCACAGCTTTGAGGTTGCAGATAAAGCTGACGTGGTTTGAAGAGATTTTCGAAGAGTAT
>NZ_JUQO01000026.1 GCF_001074635.1 Streptococcus mitis | reverse complement strand
TTTGAGGTTGTGGATAGAACTGACGAAGTCAGTAACATATATACGGCAAGGCGACGTTGACGTGGTTTGAATTTGATTTTCGAAGAGTATTAATACTAGGAAAAGGACAGTTAGAATCTTCTGTGTTATACTAGAGATATGTTAGATTTGAAAGAATACGGTATCGTCATGTGGCCGGATGAGAAGATTGTTTCTTTTCGTGAGAAACTTCTTACCTGGTATGATGAAAACAAAAGAGATTTACCCTGGCGTAGAAGTAAAAATCCTTATCATATCTGGGTCTCTGAAATTATGCTCCAGCAGACTAGGGTGGATACAGTTATCCCTTACTACGAACGATTCTTGGACTGGTTTCCAACAGTGGAAAGTTTGGCAACTGCTCCTGAAGAGCGTTTGTTGAAGGCTTGGGAGGGACTGGGATATTATTCTCGAGTTCGTAATATGCAGGCTGCAGCTCAGCAGATTATGACTGACTTTGGTGGCCAATTTCCAAACACCTATGAAGGAATTTCCAGTTTGAAAGGGATTGGCCCTTACACCGCAGGCGCGATTTCCAGTATTGCTTTTAACTTGCCTGAGCCGGCTGTAGATGGTAATGTTATGCGTGTTTTGGCCCGTCTGTTCGAAGTCAACCATGATATTGGGATTCCAAGTAATCGCAAAATTTTTCAGGTAATGATGGAAATCTTGATTGATCCGGATCGTCCTGGCGACTTTAACCAAGCTTTGATGGACTTGGGTTCAGATATTGAGGCGCCTGTAAATCCCAGACCAGAAGAAAGCCCAGTTAAGGACTTTAGTGCGGCATATCAGAATGGTACAATGGACCGTTATCCAATTAAGGCTCCCAAGAAAAAGCCTGTCCCAATTTATCTTAAAGTCTTGGTGGTCAAAAATACTCAGGGACAATTTTTACTTGAAAAAAATGAAAGTGAAAAGCTATTGGCAGGTTTTTGGCATTTCCCACTGATAGAAGTAGATGACTTTTCGGAAGAGGAGCAGTTTGATCTCTTCCATCAGGTTGCAGAAGACAATGTGAACTTTGGTCCCAGTCCAGAAGAGAGTTTCCAGCAGGACTATGACCTAGATGTTGATTGGCTTAATGTTTATTTTGAGACTGTCAAGCATGTCTTTAGTCATCGTAAATGGTATGTACAGATTGTAGCAGGTCAAGTGAGTGCCTTCCATGACTTTTCAGATAGGGAAGTTCGCTGGCTTTCACCAGAAGAGTTCAAGGATGTTCCACTTGCCAAACCCCAACAAAAAATCTGGCAGGCTTATGCACAAGCCAACTTAGACAGTAGCAAAGACTAGCTATTGTGTCTTCTTGCTATTTTTTTGGTATAATAGTAGAGAAAAAGGTGAACATATGAAAAAAATATTAATTGTAGATGATGAAAAACCAATCTCGGATATTATCAAGTTTAATATGACCAAGGAAGGTTACGAAGTTGTAACTGCTTTTAACGGTCGTGAAGCGCTAGAACAATTTGAAGCAGAGCAACCAGATATTATTATTTTGGATTTGATGCTTCCAGAAATTGATGGTTTAGAAGTTGCGAAGACTATTCGGAAGACTAGTAGTGTGCCTATTATCATGCTGTCAGCTAAGGATAGCGAATTTGATAAGGTTATCGGTTTGGAGCTTGGAGCGGATGACTATGTGACAAAACCCTTCTCAAATCGTGAGTTGCAGGCGCGTGTTAAAGCTCTTCTTCGTCGCACGGACTTGGCTTCTGTAGATAATCAAGAATCAGATGAAAATAAAACTCAACCCTTGCAAATTGGGGACTTGGAGATTGTTCCAGATGCCTATGTTGCTAAGAAATACGGTGAAGAACTAGACTTGACCCACCGTGAATTTGAACTCTTGTATCACTTGGCTTCTCATATCGGTCAAGTAATTACGCGTGAACACTTGCTTGAAACGGTCTGGGGGTATGATTATTTCGGAGATGTTCGAACAGTTGACGTAACCATCAGACGTTTGCGTGAGAAGATTGAAGATACACCAAGTCGTCCTGAATATATCCTAACACGTCGCGGTGTTGGTTATTATATGAGAAATAATGATTAAACTAATTAAAGATACAGTTTTAACCAGTGATTTTATCTTTATCCTCATTCTACTTGGCTTTATTTTAGTGGTGACCTTACTTTTGCTAGAAAATCGGCGGGATAATATTCGATTGAAGCAAATCAATCAAAAGGTAAAAGACCTGATTGCAGGAGATTATTCTCAGGTATTGGATATGCAGGGAAGCTCTGAAATTACCAATATTACCAATAATCTCAATGATTTATCAGAAGTAATTCGTTTAACCCAAGAAAATCTGGAACAAGAGAGTAAACGATTACATAGTATCCTATCTTACATGACAGATGGCGTCCTTGCGACCAATCGTCGTGGCAAGATTACCATGATTAATGACATGGCTAAGAAACAGTTAGGTGTTCAGAAAGAAGATGTTCTCAACAAAAGTATCCTAGAGTTGCTTAAGATTGAAGATGAGTATGAACTTCGTGATTTGATCACCCAAATTCCTGAGCTCATCATTGATTCCCAGGATGCTAATGGTGAGTATCTGAGCCTTCGTGTTCGCTTTGCCTTGATTCGTCGAGAGTCTGGCTTTATTTCAGGTTTGGTGGCTGTTTTGCACGATACGACTGAGCAGGAGAAGGAAGAACGCGAACGAAGACTCTTCGTATCCAATGTTAGCCATGAGTTACGTACACCCTTAACCAGTGTTAAATCCTATCTTGAAGCTTTGGATGAGGGAGCTTTGTGTGAAACCGTAGCACCAGACTTTATCAAGGTATCTCTAGATGAAACCAACCGTATGATGCGAATGGTGACGGATCTCCTCCATCTCTCACGGATTGATAATGCGACCAGTCACCTAGATGTGGAACTGATTAACTTTACTGCCTTTATTACCTTTATCCTCAACCGTTTTGATCAGATAAGAGGTCAGGATGAAGAGAAGAAATACGAACTGGTGAGAGATTACCCAATTACTTCAGTTTGGATTGAGATTGATACAGATAAGATGACACAGGTGATTGATAATATTCTCAACAATGCTATTAAGTATTCGCCAGATGGTGGAAAAATCACAGTGAGCATGAAAACAACGGATGATCAGATGATTTTATCCATCTCAGACCAAGGTTTGGGTATTCCAAAGCAGGATTTACCACGTATCTTTGACCGTTTCTATCGTGTGGATCGTGCTAGAAGTCGTGCCCAAGGTGGAACAGGATTGGGACTGTCTATTGCCAAAGAAATTATCAAACAACATGATGGTTTTATTTGGGCTAAAAGTGAATACGGTAAGGGTTCAACCTTTACCATTGTGCTCCCTTATGATAAGGATGCAGTGAAAGAAGAAGTATGGGAGGACGAAGTAGAAGACTAGAATGAGTGAAACAGGCTTTAAATACAGTATTTTAGCGTCGGGTTCCAGTGGAAATTCCTTTTATCTGGAAACCCCAAAAAAGAAACTTTTAGTGGATGCGGGCTTGTCGGGTAAGAAAATTACCAGCCTACTTGCTGAAATTAATCGCAAGCCAGAAGACTTGGATGCCATCTTGATTACCCATGAGCATTCAGATCATATCCATGGAGTAGGTGTTTTGGCTCGCAAGTATGGTATGGATTTGTACGCCAATGAAAAGACCTGGCAGGCTATGGAAAACAGTAAGTATCTTGGCAAGGTGGATTCTTCGCAAAAGCATATCTTTGAAATGGGCAAAACCAAAACATTTGGAGATATTGACATCGAGAGTTTTGGTGTAAGCCATGATGCAGTCGCACCGCAGTTCTATCGCTTTATGAAGGATGACAAGAGTTTTGTCCTTTTGACAGATACAGGTTATGTTAGTGACCGTATGGCAGGGATTGTCGAAAATGCGGATGGATATCTTATCGAGTCCAACCATGATGTGGAGATTTTGCGAGCGGGTTCTTACGCTTGGCGACTCAAACAACGAATCCTATCGGATCTGGGTCACCTTTCTAACGAGGACGGTGCTGAAGCTATGATTCGTACACTTGGGAATCGTACTAAGAAAATCTACCTTGGTCACTTGTCTAAGGAAAACAATATCAAGGAGCTGGCTCACATGACCATGGTCAACCAGTTAGCGCAAGCTGATTTGGGAGTCGGAGTAGACTTTAAGGTTTATGATACCTCACCAGATACCGCAACACCATTGACAGAGATATAGAAAGAACGCTGAGAAGGTGTTCTTTTTATATTGACTGAACACCTAAAAAGTAATACAATGGTGTTACCATTAAAAAAGGGAGCACAAAAGATGACTACTATTACATTAAAAGTTTCTGAAGCTGATAAAACATTTATGAAAGCAATGGCTAAGTTTGAAGGAGTTTCCCTGTCGGAACTTATCCGCACCAAAACTCTTGAAGCTCTAGAAGACGAATACGACGCTCGTGTGGCAGATTTAGCCTATCAAGAGTATTTAGACGACTTGGAAAAAGGAGTTGAACCCATTACTTGGGAAGAAATGATTCATGATTTAGGCTTGGAGGATGAATAATTTGTATAAATTAGTTCCAACAAGACGTTTCATCAAGCAATTGAAAAAATTGGACCGTTATACGCAGAAGCTAATTACAAACTATTTACAAACCAATGTTTTGGAAGACCCAAGACGACACGGAAAGGCTTTGGTTGGTAATCGTGTTGGTCAATGGCGCTATAGAATTGGTAATTATCGAGTTATCATACAAATTGTAGATGATGAATTAGTCGTTGCTACTCTAGAAGTTGGTCATCGGAGAGATATTTATTGAATTACTTTTTCAAGTAAATTTTCATTCTTTTAAATATGATATAATAGGGCTTACAATATAAGAAAGGTTGCCTTATGACGATAGATATTAGTGAAGAGCAGTGGGCTCTGGAGTCTTCAGACTTATTAAAAATTCTTTTAAAAGATCGAACGACAAAGAAAAACATAGTTTGGGCGACGCATTCTTATAACTTGTTAGGAAAAGGCTTTAGTCCTAGTGATAGTATTAGTCCAAGTAAGGTTACTGGAAACTATGCTAACTTGATTCAGCCCAGATCTGAAAAATCCAAGTATGAGCAAAAAGATCGTACAAAGATAAGGGCAGAAGTGTTTACACCAACTTGGTTGGTCGCAAAGCAAAATGGATATGTAGAATCGGAACTAGGCTCTTTAAGTCTTGAGGAGTATGTTGACCTAGGGTGGTTGGAGATAACTTGTGGTGAAGCACCTTATATGGTAACGAGATATGATACGGTAACTGGTGAGGAAATTCCATTATCTGAACGAGTTGGTTTTGTAGATAGAAAACTGCAACGAATTAGTCGTGAAGTTTCTGATGAAGTAACCTTTTATGACCTTGTAAAAAAAGCTTATCAAGCTTCTTATGGATATGAGTACCAAGGAGATTCTCTGCTTTTGGCGCGTGAAAATCTTTTGGCTACTTTTGAGGACTACTATCTGGCAAAGACTGGAAATCAACCGACCTTAGAGCAGACGAAAGAGATCGCAACCATCATCTCTTACAATGTCTTTCAGATGGATGGACTGAAAAAAACTAGTCCATACTCAGCTAAACAAAAGCAATCTCAACAATTGAGTTTGTTTGCGGATGAGCTAGAAATCCAAGAAGTAGAAGAATCTAAAACCCAAATCAAAGACTGGAAAAAGAATAGAATGATAGGTTTTGAGTGCCTATCTAGCGAGGAAAGTGAAATGAAATTTGATGTCGTGATAGGAAATCCGCCGTATCAGGAGGAGGCACAGGGAACAAGTACAAGTGATGACCCAGTATATCATTTGTTTATTGATGAAGCGAGTAAAATTTCAGATAAATCAATCTTAATTACACCAGCAAGATTTTTATTCAATGCTGGAAAAACACCGAAATCATGGAATAAAAAAATTCTTAGTAGCAAAAATTATAAGGTGTGTTATTATAAACAAAATAGTTCAGAAGTTTTTGTTGGAACTGATATAAAGGGTGGTGTAGCAATTACCTATTATGATGCTCAAAAAATGCAAGGACCTATAGGTACATTTACTCATTTTAAAGAACTTAATAGTATATTAAAAAAAGTTGAGAATAATTTTGACTTTAGATCAATAATGGAAATAATTTATACACAGTCAAAATTTGATTTGGAAAAACTCTATAAAGACTATCCTAATTATAAAAGTTTAATAGGCAGTAATGGTAAAGATAAGAGACTAAGAAAACCAATTCTAGGAAGACTTGATATTTTTTCTGAAGAAGAAACAGAGGATTGTTTTAAAATTTTAGGCAGATTAAACAATGAAAGAGTTTATCGATATATTCCCAAAAAATATATAGCTCCACATGAAAATCTTTTGAAATATAAAGTTCTAGTACCTGCTGCTAACGGCAGTGGGGCGATTGGGGAAGTCCTATCGACCCCACTCGTGGGTACCCCACTCGTGGGTTTCACAGATACTTTTATCTCTTTTGGTGCATTTGATACTGAAAATGAAGCTAAAGCTATGTTGAAATACATAAAGTCTAAATTTGCTCGAGCTATGTTAGGTATTTTAAAAATTACCCAAGATAATACTAAAGATAAATGGAAATATGTCCCCCTCCAAGACTTTACGGTCAATTCGGACATTGATTGGACACAATCAGTGGCTGATATTGACCGCCAGCTCTATCAAAAATATGACCTTTCCCCTGAAGAAATTGCCTTTATTGAGACTCATGTACGGGAGATGGATTGATGGTAGAAATTAAAACCTCTAAAGAAATTCATCCTAAAATCTATGCCTACACCACCCCTACGGTAACTAGCAATGAGGGATGGATTAAGATTGGTTATACAGAGCGTGATGTCACGCAACGAATTAAAGAACAAACGCATACTGCTCATATAGCTACAGATATCTTATGGACTGGAGATGCAGCTTATACGGAAGAACCTGATAAGGGTAAGGCTTTTAAGGACCATGATTTTCACCATTTCCTTTCTTTCCATGATGTGGAACGTCGTCCCAAGACGGAATGGTTCTATTTTAATGGAACTCCTGAAAAATCTAAAAATCTCTTCGATAAGTTTGTTCAGCATGATTTGTCAGGGTATCAGCCCGGCCAAGGACAGGACTACAATCTGCGACAAGAGCAAGAAGAAGCAGTTTCTAAAACATTAGCTTATTTCAAGAATCATCTAGGAGGTAAGTTCCTTTGGAATGCCAAGCCACGCTTTGGTAAAACCTTGTCAACCTATGACCTAGCTCGTCGAATGGATGCTGTCAATGTCCTGATTGTAACAAACAGACCTGCCATTGCCAACTCATGGTATGATGATTTTGAAAAATTCATAGCAGGTCAAACAACTTACAAGTTTGTTTCTGAATCGGATAGCCTTAAAAGTCGTCCAACCTTGTCACGAAAAGAATTTGTTGGTATTTTAGATGACGATGTAAGACAACTTGCTTTTATCAGTCTCCAAGACTTGAAAGGCTCTGCTTATCTTGGTGGAGAGCACGATAAACTCAAGTGGGTTACAGACCTTCATTGGGATTTGTTGGTTATTGATGAAGCTCACGAAGGAGTTGATACCTTCAAAACAGATCAAGCCTTTAATAAAATCCGTCGAAACTTTACCTTGCATCTATCAGGAACTCCATTTAAGGCATTAGCTAAGGGAGAATTTACCGAGGAGCAGATCTACAACTGGTCTTATGCTGATGAGCAGGCAGCTAAAACAACTTGGTCACCTGATCAAGAAGAAGAAAATCCATATGAGAGCTTGCCTCAGTTAAATCTCTTTACCTATCAGATGTCTCAGATGATTGGTGAGGAGTTAGAAAAAGGTGCTCAGCTCGATGGTGAAAATATTGACTATGCTTTTGACTTAAGTGAATTTTTCGCCACAGATGATAAAGGGAAATTTATCCATGAGCATGATGTCAAAAATTGGTTAGATACTCTATCAAGCAATGAAAAATATCCTTTTTCAACCAAAGAACTTCGAAATGAACTCAAGCATACTTTTTGGTTGTTAGAACGTGTAGCCTCAGCTAAAGCCTTAAAAGCATTACTAGAAGAACACCCAATCTATGAAAACTATGAGATTGTTCTAGCTGCTGGTGACGGACGCATGTCCGAAGAAAACGATAAAGTCAAACTCAAATCCTTGGACTTGGTTAGAAAAACGATAGCAGAGAATGACAAAACTATTACCCTATCCGTCGGTCAATTGACGACAGGAGTCACTATCCCTGAGTGGACAGGTGTATTGATGTTATCGAACTTGAAATCACCTGCACTTTATATGCAAGCTGCATTTCGTGCTCAGAACCCATATTCATGGACCGATAGTAAAGGAAATCATTTCCGCAAAGAAAGAGCCTATGTATTTGACTTTGCGCCAGAAAGAACCCTGATTCTCTTTGATGAGTTTGCCAACAACTTATCACTAGCAACCGCAGGAGGTGGTGGGACTTCTGCGACTCGTGAAGAAAACATCAGAGAATTACTAAATTTCTTCCCTGTCATAGCTGAAGATCGTGCTGGTAAGATGGTTGAAATTGATGCTAAGGCAGTTCTAACCATTCCTCGCCAGATAAAAGCTAGAGAAGTTCTTAAACGAGGCTTTATGTCCAATCTATTATTTGATAATATCAGCGGTATTTTCCAAGCTAGTCAAACAGTTCTAGACATTTTAAATGAGTTGCCAGTTGAAAAGGAAGGGAAGTTACAAACATCTTCTGAACTATTAGACTTTTCAGATGTTACAGTAGATGATGAGGGCAATGCAGTAGTAGACCATGAAATTGTAGTTAATCAGCAAATGCGACTTTTTGGTGAAAAAGTCTATGGACTTAGTCAATCTGTTACAGATTTGTTCACTAAGGATGAGGACAGAACTCAAAAACAGCTGGTTAATGATTTGAGCAAGACGGTTTCTTCAGTGATTGTAGAAGATTTGAAAGGTGAATACAACCTAAAAACTCGGGAAACTGAGCAAATTAAGAAGCAAATTACAGCAACATTTGAGAATGAAATTCGAAAAAATGATATCGAAAGAAAAATTTCTGAAGCTCATATCAAGGAAGAATTGCAACAACAAATCAAGGAAGCAGTTGATAAGGAGCAAAAGGATAAGATTCAAAAAGATTTTGATAAACGTTTTGAACAAAATAATCTCATTCACAAAGAAAAACTAGAGCAAACACTCAAAAAAGAAGTGGAAAAAATGCCTGAGAAGTTTATCGAACAGATTGAGATAAAACGTGTTGAGCAGTTGAAACAATCAGCTCAAGATGAGATTCGTGACCATCTTCGTGGATTTGCACGAACCATCCCAAGTTTTATTATGGCCTATGGTGATCAAACTCTAACACTTGATAATTTTGATACCTTTGTTCCTGAACATGTTTTTTATGAAGTAACAGGGATAACGATTGATCAATTTCATTATTTAAGAGATGGTGGGCAAGATTTTGCAGGAAATCTCTTTGATCGAGCAACATTCGATGAGGCCATTCAAGAATTTCTTCGCAAGAAAGAGGAGTTGGCGGATTATTTTAAAGATCAAAAAGAAGATATTTTTGATTATATTCCACCGCAGAAAACGAACCAGATTTTCACTCCTAAACGTGTGGTAACAAGAATGGTGGATGATTTGGAAAAGGAAAATCCAGGGATATTTGACGATCCATCTAAGACATTTATTGATTTGTACATGAAGTCAGGCCTCTATATTGCAGAATTGGTTAAGCGACTATATAATAGCAATGGTTTAAAAGATGCATTCCCAAATCCTGAAGAACGTTTAAAACATATCCTAGAAAATCAAGTTTATGGATTTGCCCCTTCAGAAATTATCTATAACATTTCCACTAATTTTATCTTTGGAAATCTCTCTCAAGATATCAGTAGAAAGAACTTTGTTCTAGAAGATACCATTCCAGCAGCTAAAGAAGGAAGAATCCAGGAGTTGGTTGATTCCTATTTTGAAAATAATTAAAAAAGAAGGCGAATGCCTTCTTTTTATATCTTTTACAATCCTGCGAAATCTTTGATTTCTTGTGCTGACATTGAAGAGTCGCAACGGACATTGATTTGTCCATCTGCAACGTGAACGAAGCCTGGTACAGTTGGGATTCCGTAGCGTGAGCGGAATGCTTGCAACTCATTGAGTTGGCTTGGTTCTTCACTGTTGATGAAGTAGATGTGAGCTTTAGTTTCAGCTACGACACCTGCCAAGGTAGCAGCAAATTTACGGCAGTAAGGGCAAGTTTTGCGACCGATAAAGAAGGTTGCAGTTTCCTTCTTATCAAGAGCTTCTTGCGCACGCAAAACTGTAGTGACTTCAAGGTCTTTGATGTTATCTAAAAATTGTTCCATGAGATTACCTCGCTTTCATTGATATGTCTAGTATGCCATAAAGTTTCTAAAATTGCTTAGATTTGATACGAAAAAAGATGAGATTGGTTTGTCTCATCTTTTATAGGTCTTTATTTTACAAAAGCATTGATTTCTGCTTCGATGTTAGCAATCTTAGCTTGTGATTCTTCGTTGGTTTTACCTACAACTGCAATGTAGAACTTGATTTTTGGTTCTGTCCCTGAAGGGCGAACAGCAATCCATGAACCGTCAGCAAGTGTGTATTTCAAAACATCACTTGGAGGAGTTGTCAAGTTTGTAACAGTACCGTCAGCAGCAGTAGCTGTTTGAGCCTTGAAGTCTTCTACGACAGTGATAGCTGTTGTGTTCCATTCTTTTGGAGCATTGTTACGGAATTTAGCCATAATTGCTTTGATTTGTTCAGCACCATCAACACCTGAAAGGGTAACAGAGATTGTCTTTTCTGCGTAGTAGCCGTATTCTTTGTAGATTTCTTCGATACCGTCAGCAAGTGTCAAACCACGAGAACGGTAGTAGGCAGCAAGTTCAGCAACGACAAGAACGGCTTGAATAGCGTCTTTATCACGTACGAAAGGTTTAATCAAGTAACCGAAGCTTTCTTCAAATCCCATCATGTATGTGTGATTGTGTTTTTCTTCGAATTCTTGGATTTTTTCAGCGATAAATTTGAAACCTGTCAAAACGTTGAACATGGTTGCGCCGTAGCTTTCAGCAATCTTCGTTACCAAGTCAGTTGATACGATAGATTTACATAGGGCTGCGTTTTCTGGAAGAGTTCCAGCGTTTTTGTGGGCTTCCAAGATGTATTTAGCCATGATAGCACCGATTTGGTTACCTGAAAGGTTGAGGTAGCTACCATCTTTTTGAAGAACTTCAACACCAACACGGTCAGCATCAGGGTCAGTTGCGACAAGAACGTCTGCACCAACTTGACGACCAAGTTCTTCAGCAAGTGCAAAGGCTGCTTGGCTTTCTGGGTTTGGAGATTTTACAGTTGAGAAGTCTGGGTCAGCAGTTGCTTGCGCTTCAACGACTTGAACTGAGTCAAATCCTGCTTGAGCAAGAGCACGACGAGCCAACATTTCTCCAGTACCATGAAGTGGTGTGTAAACAATCTTCATGTCTTTACCAAATTCTTCAATCAAGGCTGGGTTGATGTTCACATCTTTGACTTCTTTGAGGTATTCTACGTCAACAGCTTCGCCGATAACTTCAATCAAGCCAGAAGCTTTTTCAGCTTCGACATCAGCAACTTCAACAGCAAATGGGTTTTCGATTGCACGGATATAAGTAGTCAAAGCGTCCGCGTCGTGTGGAGGCATTTGTCCACCGTCTTCACCGTAAACCTTGTAACCGTTAAATGGTGCAGGGTTGTGGCTGGCTGTGACCATGATACCCGCAAAACAGTTGAGGTGACGAACTGCAAATGAGAGTTCTGGAGTTGGACGAAGGCTTTCAAATACATAAGATTTGATGCCGTGTTTAGCAAGAACTGCAGCAGATTCAAAGGCAAACTCTGGTGAGAAGTGACGGCTATCGTAGGCGATTGCGACACCACGTTCTTTTTCATTTCCACCTTTTGACTCAATCAAACGAGCCAAACCTTCAGTAGCTTGGCGAACAACGTAGATGTTGATGCGGTTTGTACCAGCACCAATCAAGCCACGCATACCTGCAGTACCAAATTCAAGATTTGTATAGAAGGCATCTTCCTTAGTTTTTTCGTCCATATTTTCCAAATCTTGACGAAGGTAGTCAGGAAGCTCCGCAAAATCAACCCATTTCTGGTAATTTTCTTGGTAAGACATTAAAATTCTCCTTTTTGTAAATTGTTTTAACCGTTCACATTATAGCACTTTTTAGCATTTTAGTAAAACGGTAGCATAATTTTCAGCAAAGTAGTGACATATGCCTGTTTATCAAGTCTTGAATGCCTTAGGGAAACATGCTATACTACTTGTATGATTATTTTACAAGCTAATAAAATTGAACGTTCTTTTGCAGGAGAGGTTCTTTTTGATAATATCAACCTGCAGGTTGATGAACGAGATCGGATTGCCCTTGTTGGGAAAAATGGAGCAGGTAAGTCTACTCTTTTGAAGATTTTAGTTGGAGAAGAGGAGCCAACTAGTGGAGAAATCAATAAGAAAAAAGATATTTCTCTGTCTTACCTAGCCCAAGATAGCCGTTTTGAGTCTGAAAATACCATCTACGATGAGATGCTTCATGTCTTTGATGATTTGCGTCGGACTGAGAAACAACTGCGTCAGATGGAGTTGGAGATGGGTGAAAAGTCTGGTGAGGACTTGAATAAGCTGATGTCAGATTATGACCGCTTATCTGAAAATTTTCGCCAAGCAGGCGGCTTTACCTATGAAGCTGATATTCGAGCGATTTTGAATGGTTTCAAGTTTGACGAGTCTATGTGGCAGATGAAAATAGCTGAACTTTCAGGTGGTCAAAATACTCGTCTGGCTCTTGCTAAAATGCTCCTTGAAAAGCCCAATCTCTTGGTATTGGACGAGCCAACCAACCACTTGGATATTGAAACTATCGCCTGGCTAGAGAATTACTTGGTAAACTATAGCGGTGCCCTCATTATTGTTAGCCATGACCGTTATTTCTTGGACAAGGTTGCGACAATTACGCTAGATTTGACCAAGCATTCTTTGGACCGCTATGTGGGCAATTATTCTCGCTTTGTCGAGTTGAAGGAGCAAAAACTAGCTACTGAGGCAAAAAACTATGAAAAGCAGCAGAAGGAAATCGCTGCTCTGGAAGACTTTGTCAATCGCAATCTAGTCCGAGCTTCAACGACTAAACGTGCCCAATCTCGCCGTAAACAACTAGAAAAAATGGACCGCTTAGACAAGCCGGAAGCTGGCAAGAAATCAGCCAATATGACCTTCCAGTCTGAAAAAACGTCTGGTAATGTTGTATTGACTGTTGAAAATGCGGCTATTGGCTATGATGGGGAAGTCCTGTCACAACCGATTAATCTAGACCTTCGTAAGATGAATGCTGTCGCCATCGTTGGTCCCAATGGTATTGGCAAGTCAACCTTTATCAAGTCTATTGTGGACCAGATTCCTTTTATCAAGGGTGAGAAGCGCTTTGGCGTCAATGTTGAGGTTGGTTACTATGACCAGACGCAAAGCAAGCTAACACCAAGTAATACTGTACTGGATGAACTTTGGAATGATTTTAAACTGACACCAGAAGTTGAAATCCGCAATCGCCTTGGTGCCTTCCTTTTCTCAGGAGATGATGTTAAAAAATCAGTCGGCATGCTGTCAGGTGGCGAAAAAGCTCGTTTGCTTTTAGCTAAATTGTCCATGGA
Source organism: Streptococcus mitis (assembly GCF_001074635.1). Taxonomy (GTDB): domain Bacteria; phylum Bacillota; class Bacilli; order Lactobacillales; family Streptococcaceae; genus Streptococcus; species Streptococcus mitis_E. Next base: position 7,136 of record NZ_JUQO01000026.1, on the reverse strand, counting down.
AAACAACAACTTCTTGATTCTGGATGAGCCAACCAACCACTTGGATATTGATAGCAAGGAAGTGTTGGAAAATGCTTTGATTGACTTTGATGGAACTCTTCTATTCGTCAGCCATGACCGTTACTTTATCAATCGTGTGGCCACTCATGTACTGGAATTGTCAGAGAATGGCTCGACTCTTTACCTGGGAGATTACGACTATTATGTCGATAAAAAGGCTGAAATAGAAGTCAGTCAGATAGAGGAGGCTTCAACTAGCAATCAAGCAAAAGAAGCAAGTCCAGTCAATGACTATCAAGCTCAGAAAGAAAGTCAAAAAGAAGTTCGCAAACTCATGCGACAAATCGAAAGTCTAGAAGCTGAAATTGAAGAGTTAGAAAGTCAAAGCCAAGATATTTCTGAACAAATGTTGGAAACAAACGATGCCGACAAACTGATGGAATTACAGGCTGAGCTGGACAAAATCAGCCATCGTCAGGAAGAGGCTATGCTTGAGTGGGAAGAATTATCGGAGCAGGTGTAAGAAATGGAACATCTTGGAAAGGTATTTCGTGAATTTCGAACAAGTGGGAAGTACTCCTTGAAAGAGGCGGCAGGTGAGTCCTGTTCAACTTCTCAGTTATCTCGCTTTGAGCTTGGGGAGTCTGACCTAGCGGTCTCACGTTTCTTTGAGATTTTGGATAACATTCATGTCACAATCGAAAATTTCATGGATAAGGCAAGAAAATTTCACTATCATGAACATGTTGCCATGATGGGACAAATTGTACCCCTTTACTACTCAAATGATATTGCAGGTTTTCAACAACTTCAAAATGAACAGCTCAAGAAAGCGAAGAGTTCGACCAATCCCCTCTATTTTGAGCTGAATTGGATTCTGCTACAAGGTCTGATTTGTCAAAGAGATGCTAGTTACACGATGAAGCAGAGTGATTTGGAAAAGGTAGCGGATTATCTTTTTCAAACAGAAGAATGGACTATGTATGAGTTGATTCTTTTCGGTAACCTCTATAGTTTCTACGATGTGGACTATGTAACTCGGATTGGTAGAGAAGTTATGGAGAGGGAGGAATTTTACCAAGAGATCGGTCGCCATAAGAGATTGGTTTTGATTTTGGCCCTCAATTGTTACCAGCATTGTTTAGAGCATGCTTCTTTTGATAATGCTAGCTATTTCGAGGCTTATACAGATAAGATTATTGGTAAAAATATTAGTCTGTATGAACGGAATATTTTACATTACCTAAAAGGCTTTGCCTTGTACCAAAAAGGACAGTGTAAAGAAGGCTGTAAGCAGATGAAAGAGGCCATGCGTATTTTTGACCTACTAGGTCTTCCAGAGCAAGTAGCCTACTATCAGGAACATTATGAAAAATTTGTAAAAGATTAATTTTCCCAAATAAGGGAAAAATAAAGAGACTCTTTTCAGTTTTGATACAATAGTTTCAAAATTTGAGAGGAGTTTTTTATATGAATCGACATGCAATCCAGTTGATTAGCCGTGGAGCTGTTGACAAGATAGGGAATATGCTCTATGATTATGGAAATAATGTCTGGTTGGCTTCCATGGGGACTATCGGACAGACAGTTTTAGGAATGTATCAGATTTCTGAACTCGTCACATCTATTCTCGTAAATCCTTTTGGCGGAGTCGTTTCAGACCGTTTTTCTCGTCGTAAGATTTTAATGGCGACAGACCTTGTTTGTGGGATTCTTTGTCTGGCTATTTCTTTTATAAGGAATGACAGCTGGATGATTGGTGCTTTGATTGGGGCTAATATTGTGCAGGCGATTGCCTTTGCATTTTCTAGACCAGCAAATAAGGCCATTATAACTGAGGTTGTAGAGAAAGACGAGATTGTGACCTATAATGCTCGCTTAGAGCTCGTTTTGCAGGTTGTAGGTGTTAGCTCTCCTGTTCTTTCCTTCCTTGTTTTACAGTTTGCAAGTCTTCGCATTACCTTGGTATTAGATGCCCTTAGTTTTTTCCTCGCTTTTGTCTTGGTAGCCTTGCTTCCAAAGAAAGAAGAGAAGACTTTGGGTGAGAAGAAACTTACATTCAAAGTTATTTGTGCTGATATCAAGGAGGGAGTTCACTATATTGTGAAGCAAAGGGAAATCTTCTTTTTACTAGTCATGGCTTCAAGTGTCAATTTTTTCTTTGCAGCTTTTAATTACCTCCTTCCCTTTTCAAATCAGCTCTATGGAATTCAAGGTGCCTATGCTACTATTTTAACAATGGGTGCTATTGGGTCTATTGTTGGGGCGCTGCTAGCGAGTAAGATTAAAGCCAGTATGGAAATGCTTTTATTTTTATTGGCACTGACTGGACTTGGAGTGATGATAATGGGATTTACCCTCCCCTCCTATCTTGCTTTTTCAGGAAATTTCATTTGTGAATTATTTATGACGATTTTTAATATTCACTTCTTTACACAGGTACAGACCAAGATTGATGGAGAATATCTGGGTAGGGTATTGAGTACCATTTTTACACTGGCAATTCTCTTTATGCCGATTGCGAAAGGTTTGATGACCTTTCTTCCAAGTGTCCATCTTTATTCTTTCTTGATTATTGGACTTGGAGTTGTAGCCTTATCCTTCTTAGCTCTAGGCTATGTACGAACTCATTTTGAAAAAGAGACATAAGTTTGCTTGGACTTCAAAAATAATTCCAATCTAAGTGTTTTTTCCGCCCTTCTCGTTTGTGAGGAGGGCTTAGTTTATGGTAAAATGGTTTTATGAATAAAAGAATGAATGAGTTAGTCGCCTTGCTCAATCGCTATGCGACTGAGTACTATACCAGCGATAATCCATCGGTTTCAGACAGTGAGTATGATCGCCTTTACAGAGAGTTGGTTGAGTTAGAAACTGCCTATCCAGATCAAGTGTTAGCAGATAGTCCGACCCATCGTGTTGGTGGCAAGGTTTTAGATGGTTTTGAAAAATATAGTCATCAGTATCCTCTTTATAGTTTGCAGGATGCTTTTTCACGTGAGGAGCTTGAAGCTTTTGATGCGCGTGTTCGTAAAGAAGTGGCTCATCCAACCTATATTTGTGAGCTGAAAATCGATGGTTTGTCTATCTCGCTGACTTATGAAAAGGGGATTTTAGTCGTTGGTGCAACACGTGGAGACGGTTCTGTTGGGGAGAATATCACGGAAAACCTCAAGCGTGTTAAGGATATTCCTTTGACCTTGCCAGAAGAACTAGATATCACAGTTCGTGGGGAATGTTACATGCCCCGTGCTTCTTTTGACCAGGTTAACCAAGCTCGTCAAGAAAATGGAGAGCCTGAATTTGCCAATCCTCGTAATGCGGCGGCAGGAACCCTTCGGCAGTTAGATACAGCAGTAGTTGCCAAGCGCAACCTTGCAACGTTCCTCTATCAAGAAGCCAGCCCTTCAACTCGTGACAGCCAAGAAAAGGTTTTGAAGCACCTAGAACAACTTGGTTTTGTGGTCAATCCTAAGCGAATCTTGGCTGAAAACATAGATGAAATCTGGAATTTTATTCAAGAAGTAGGACAGGAACGAGACAGTCTTCCCTATGATATCGATGGGGTGGTGATCAAGGTAAACGACCTAGCAGGTCAAGAAGAACTTGGCTTTACCGTTAAGGCTCCAAAGTGGGCAGTAGCCTACAAGTTCCCAGCTGAAGAAAAAGAAGCCCAATTACTCTCAGTTGATTGGACAGTTGGCCGTACGGGTGTTGTAACCCCAACTGCGAATCTAACACCAGTACAACTAGCTGGAACAACTGTTAGCCGTGCAACTCTGCACAATGTGGATTATATTGCTGAAAAAGATATCCGCAAAGACGACACGGTCATCGTCTATAAGGCCGGGGACATCATCCCTGCAGTTTTACGTGTGGTAGAGTCCAAACGGATTTCTGAAGAAAAACTAGATATCCCTACAAACTGTCCAAGTTGTGACTCTGACTTGTTGCACTTTGAAGATGAAGTGGCTCTGCGTTGTATCAATCCACGTTGCCCTGCCCAAATCATGGAAGGTTTGATTCATTTTGCTTCTCGTGATGCCATGAATATTACAGGCCTTGGTCCATCTATTGTTGAGAAGCTTTTTGCTGCCAATCTAGTCAAGGATGTAGCGGATATTTACCGTTTGCAAGAGGAAGATTTCCTCCTTTTAGAGGGGGTTAAGGAAAAGTCTGCTGGTAAACTCTATCATGCTATTCAAGCATCAAAGGAAAACTCTGCTGAAAAACTCTTGTTTGGTTTGGGAATTCGCCATGTCGGAAGCAAGGCCAGTCAGCTCTTACTCCAACATTTCCATTCAATTGAAAATCTGGCTCAGGCAGATCCAGAGGAAGTGGCTAGTATTGAAAGTCTGGGTGGTGTGATTGCCAAGAGTCTTCAGACTTACTTTGCTACAGAAGGCTCTGAAATTCTCCTCAGAGAATTGAGAGAAGCTGGGGTCAATCTGGACTATAAAGGTCAGACGGTAGTAGCGGATGCAGCCTTGTCAGGCTTGACCGTGGTATTGACTGGAAAATTAGAACGTCTCAAGCGCTCAGAAGCTAAAAGTAAACTCGAAAGTCTAGGTGCCAAGGTAACAGGTAGTGTTTCTAAAAAGACCGACCTTGTTGTTGCAGGTGCAGACGCTGGAAGTAAACTGCAAAAAGCACAAGAACTTGGTATCGAGGTTCGAGATGAAGCTTGGCTAGAAAGTCTGTAATGATAGTTTGAAACCAGAGTTTAGACAGTATAACTAGTTTGTCAATCGGGACAAAATCGGTCAAGAATTTATTAGTGAAACAGAAACAAATTAAAAAAGGAAAAGGAAAAATAAAAATGTATAACTACCCTATGCGCATTCATTACCATCGCAAGAATGGTGAATACGACACTTGCTCTTTTGTAAAGAGTAAGGATCAACGAATTGATTTGCTAACCTACAAAGAAGATTATTTTGGAGCCTTATTTAGCTTTGAACACCCAAGCATTCATCCCTTAGAAAGTTTGAATTTTGTGGTTCATACCGGCCAAACCAGTAAAGAGTATGCTATCCGTTTTAATCACTATCCCCTCTTAACAGAGGTCTGGATTTTGGAAGGTGATGATAGAATTTATTATTCTGAAAATCCTGCTATTGCCAGTCCTTTCTATAAAAATCAAAATCCTTTTGCCTTTGACAAGGCTATCAATAGCGCTAGTTTCGACCACCACTGGGGCTACCAAGGTGAATTGGGGTGCCGTGTAGAGGACAATCAGGCTCATTTTGCTCTCTGGGCTCCAACAGCGACAGAAGTGCAGGTTGTCGTTTATGAATCAGCTACTAATGGTGCACCAGTTTGGAAAACTTTTGATATGGAGAGAGGAAATAGCTACTCTTATAATCATAAGGACAATACAATCGGTGTCTGGAGTTTGGATGTTGAGGAAGATTTGACTGGTAAAGCTTATCAGTATCAAGTCCAATTTCCTCACCACCAAACACTGACACGCGATCCTTACACCATCGCGACCAGTCCTGATGGCAAACGTTCAGCTATCCTGAGCCATGAAGAAAAGCAAGTTGAAAATTTCGAGGTTAAGCATGGTTCTGAGGCTACTTGGCGTTTGAAAAATCCATGTAAGGCAGTTATTTGTGAAATGCACATTCGTGATTTGACCAAATCACCGACCTCAGGTGTGGATGAACATCTTCGCGGAACTTTCTTAGGTGCTGCACAGACTGGAACAGTTAACCAGTACGGCCAAGCAACTGCTTTTGATTACATCAAGAAGATAGGCTACAATTATGTTCAGTTGCAACCAATTGCAGACCGTCACAAAGAATATGATGCGGATGGGAATGTAACCTACAACTGGGGTTATGATCCACAAAACTATAACGCGCCAGAAACTAGTTTTTCAACTAATCCAGACGACCCAGCTCAGGTTATTCGTGATTTGAAGACCATGGTTCAAGCTTACCACGATGCGGGTATTGGTGTTATTATGGATGTGGTCTATAACCATACCTTCTCAGTTGTTGATGCACCTTTCCAAACAACTGTCCCTGATTACTATTATCGTATGAATCCAGACGGTACCTTCCAGAATGGAACAGGCGTTGGAAATGAAACAGCCAGTGAACACGAAATGTTCCGCAAGTATATGATTGATTCTCTTCTATACTGGGTTCAGGAATACAATATTGACGGCTTCCGTTTTGACTTAATGGGGATTCATGATGTCAAGACTATGCAGATGATTCGTCAAAGCTTAGATGAAATCGACCCTAACATTATCCTCTATGGAGAAGGTTGGGACATGGGAACAGGTCTTGCCCCTTATGATAAGGCTAAGAAAGACAACGCCTACGAAATGCCAAATATTGGTTTCTTTAATGACAATCAGCGTGATGCTGTCAAAGGTGGAGAAGTTTATGGTGCTATCAAGTCAGGTTTTGTCAGCGGTGCTGCGACAGAGCCAATTCTTGCCAAAGCAATCCTAGGCAGTCGTGAATTAGGAACCTATACACATCCAAATCAAGTACTTAACTATGTGGAAGCCCATGACAATTACAATCTCCACGATTTATTGGCAACTCTTCATCCAGACCAAAGTTCAGAACAAATCATGCGCAAGGTTGAGACAGCCACAGCTATGAACCTACTCATGCAAGGGATGTCCTTTATGGAAATCGGTCAAGAATTTGGTCGTACCAAACTGGTTGCGACAGGTGAGAATGGTGAGTTGACTCATGATGATAGAGAGCGTGCTATGAATAGCTATAATGCTCCAGACAGTGTGAACCAAGTGAACTGGAACTTGATTAATGAGCGTCAAGATAGTATTGAGTTTATCCGTCAGATGATTCGATTGAAGACAGGAACCGGTGCCTTCTCTTACCCTACTTATGATGAAATTTACCATCATGTTTTTATTCATTCAGCAAATGAACATAGTGGTTTGATTGTCTATGAGATTCAAGGGGAAGACCATTTACTGGTTGTATTTAATGCTAAAGGGCAAGACTTCCAGTTTGAAAATGCTGGAAATCTAGAACTATTGGTGACCAATAGCCATTTAAGTGATAAAGACATGGTTGGTGGCGTCAGTGCCAGCGTCTTTAAAGTCTTGTAGAAAAAATCAAAAGTTTTCAATTGTGTCGTATAATTTCTAG
>NZ_JUQO01000200.1 GCF_001074635.1 Streptococcus mitis | reverse complement strand
GTGACTTCATCGACTGTTCCGTCTGGATAGGTCACTAAGGCTACACTTGGATGACTTCCTGGGGTGTTGACGACTGGTGTGTCTTTCCATGTGACCCTTGTGCCTTCTGGTAAGCCAGTTTTGGTTACACTTGTTTCTGGATCTGGTACGTGACCATTGTCAACCGTTTGGGCTTTTGGTTGTGGATCGTAATCGTCTTTTTGTGGCGTTACTTCAACCGTTACGGTTACT
>NZ_JUQO01000199.1 GCF_001074635.1 Streptococcus mitis | reverse complement strand
GATACAATTGCAGCATTAAAAGCAGCATCAGATGAAACAAGAAAACAAATTGTAAAAGGCTTTAAAAAAGGATTAACTGCAAAACAAGCTGAAGCATTTATCGATGAATTAAATAAAAAAGCAGCAGAAGAAGACAAAGAAGAAACAACTAAACCCGCTCCAAAAGCTGAAACTAAACCAGCTGACGAAGATGGTAAAATCGAAGCTCTTCAAAATAAAGTAGCTGACTTAGAAAAAGAAGTAGCTGACTTAGAAAAAGAAGTAGCTGACAATGAAAATAATCCAGACGCAGTTGACTATGTTACTGCAGCTAAAGAAAAACTAGAAGATAAAAAAGCAGAATTAGAAAAAGCTGAAGATGAACTTGAAGAAGCTCTTAAAGGTTTGGAGCCTAAAGATATTAAATCTGAAATTAAACGTCTTGAAGCTGAAGTTAAACAACTTGAAGAACAACTTAAAGATGCAGAAGAAAATGGCGCTGAATCTTACATTGTTGAAGGACTTCGAGCTAAATTAGAAGAAGCTAAGAAAGACTTAGCAGAATTGAAAGAAGCTTGGTTAAGTAATGTAACTCCAGCACTTCCTGAGTATAAATTACCTGAAGGTGGTCAACCAGCTCCAGCACCAGCTCCAACACCTGGCACACCAGCACCAGCTCCAACACCTGGCACACCAGCACCAGCTGAAACACCAGCGGCAACACCTGCTGCACCAGCAGCTGAAGCCCCAGCAACGGCAGCTCCAGCAGTAGCAGGTACTAGCCAAGATAACACTTATCAAGCTCCAGCTGCAAAAGCAGATGATAAGAAAGAACTTCCAAATACTGGTGGAAAAGATAATGTTGCAATTGCATCATTAGGATTCCTAGGATTACTCCTTGGTGCCCTTCCATTTGCTAAACGCAAAAACTAATTTCTATAAATTTTTATCAACTATAGTGGGTTGATAAAAAACTGATATTTGGAGAGGACAGCCTTTGTCTGTCTTCTCCATTTTCATAATGAGATGCATAATATCAAGGATTTTGTTCCCTAATATTATGCGTTTTTTATTTTGTTGTACCAAGAAAAGTTCTTCTCTATTGTGAATCATTCATCTTTTTTTGTGAAATTCACACAATCTCCTCACATTTTTTAAAAAATTAAAAAAAGTTGATGAACAAGAAAGCGCTTTATTTTGTATACTAGTAAGTGTAAAGAGGAAACATCCTCAAGATCTTTATCAGGAGGACAGCACATGTCACAAGAAAAATACATTATGGCCATTGACCAGGGAACTACAAGTTCTCGTGCCATCATTTTCAACAAAAAAGGAGAAAAAGTTAGCTCGAGTCAAAAAGAGTTTACCCAGATTTTCCCTCAGGCAGGTTGGGTAGAGCACAATGCCAATGAAATTTGGAACTCGGTTCAGTCAGTTATTGCGGGTGCTTTCATCGAAAGTGGTGTCAAGCCAAATCAAATCGAAGCAATTGGGATTACCAACCAACGTGAAACAACTGTCGTCTGGGATAAGAAAACAGGACTTCCTATCTACAACGCTATTGTTTGGCAATCACGTCAGACAGCTCCTCTAGCTGAGCAACTAAAAAGTCAAGGTTATGTGGAAAAATTCCATGAAAAGACTGGTTTGATTATCGATGCTTACTTCTCTGCTACCAAGGTTCGTTGGATTTTGGACCATGTAGAGGGCGCTCAAGAGCGAGCAGAAAAAGGAGAATTGCTCTTTGGTACTATCGATACTTGGTTGGTTTGGAAATTGACTGACGGTGCGGCTCACGTGACTGACTACTCAAATGCAGCTCGTACCATGCTTTATAACATTAAAGAACTCAAATGGGATGATGAGATTTTGGAAATTCTCAACATTCCTAAGGCTATGCTGCCAGAAGTTCGTTCTAACTCTGAAATCTATGGTAAGACAGCCCCATTCCATTTCTATGGTGGAGAAGTGCCAATCTCAGGTATGGCTGGGGACCAACAAGCAGCCCTCTTTGGACAGTTGGCCTTTGAACCTGGTATGGTTAAAAATACTTATGGAACAGGTTCTTTCATCATCATGAATACTGGGGAAGAGATGCAGTTGTCTGAAAACAACCTATTGACAACGATTGGTTACGGAATTAACGGCAAGGTTTACTATGCCTTGGAAGGTTCTATCTTCATCGCAGGAAGTGCCATTCAGTGGCTTCGTGACGGTCTTCGTATGGTTGAAAATTCACCAGAATCTGAAAAATACGCTCGTGATTCTCACAACAACGATGAAGTTTATGTTGTGCCAGCCTTTACAGGTCTAGGCGCTCCATACTGGAACCAAAACGCTCGTGGTTCTGTCTTTGGTTTGACTCGTGGAACAAGTAAAGAAGACTTTATCAAGGCGACTTTGCAATCTATAGCTTATCAAGTGCGTGATATTATCGATACGATGCAAGTGGATGCTCAAACAGCTATCCAAGTCTTGAAAGTAGACGGTGGTGCAGCTATGAACAATTTCCTCATGCAGTTCCAAGCTGACATTTTGGGAATCGATATCGCACGCGCCAAAAACTTGGAAACAACAGCTCTAGGGGCAGCCTTCCTAGCAGGTTTGTCAGTAGGTTACTGGAAAGACTTGGATGAGTTGAAACTCTTGAACGAGACAGGAGAACTCTTTGAGCCATCTATGAACGAATCTCGCAAGGAACAACTCTACAAGGGCTGGAAGAAAGCTGTGAAAGCAACCCAAGTCTTTGCGGAAGTGGACGACTAATACTGGAAGAATAAAGCGACTTAGTTAGAAAGTGTGTAAATATGGAATTTTCAAAGAAAACACGTGAATTATCAATTAAAAAAATGCAAGAACGTACCCTGGACCTCTTGATTATCGGTGGAGGAATCACAGGGGCTGGTGTAGCTTTACAGGCAGCAGCTAGTGGTCTAGATACTGGTTTGATTGAAATGCAGGACTTCGCAGAAGGAACATCCAGTCGTTCAACTAAATTGGTTCACGGAGGACTACGTTACCTTAAGCAATTTGATGTAGAAGTAGTATCAGATACAGTTTCTGAACGTGCAGTGGTTCAACAAATCGCTCCACATATTCCAAAACCAGATCCAATGCTCTTGCCAGTTTACGATGAAGATGGAGCGACCTTTAGCCTCTTCCGTCTTAAAGTAGCTATGGACTTGTATGACCTTTTGGCAGGAGTTAACAACACACCAGCTGCAAACAAGGTCTTGAGCAAGGAAGAAGTCTTGGAACGTCAACCAAACTTGAAGAAAGAAGGCTTGGTAGGAGGTGGGGTTTACCTTGACTTCCGTAACAACGATGCGCGTCTCGTGATTGAAAACATCAAACGTGCCAACCAAGACGGTGCCCTCATTGCTAACCACGTGAAGGCAGAAGGCTTCCTCTTTGACGAAAACGGCAAGATTACAGGTGTTGTAGCTCGTGATCTCTTGACAGACCAAGCCTTTGAAATCAAGGCCCGTCTGGTGATTAACACAACAGGTCCTTGGAGCGACAAAGTACGCAATTTGTCTAATAAGGGAACCCAATTCTCACAAATGCGTCCAACTAAGGGAGTTCACTTGGTAGTGGATTCAAGCAAGATCAAGGTTTCACAGCCAGTTTACTTTGACACAGGTTTGGGTGACGGCCGTATGGTCTTTGTTCTTCCACGTGAAAACAAGACTTACTTCGGTACAACTGATACAGACTACACAGGTGATTTGGAACATCCAAAAGTAACTCAAGAAGATGTAGATTACCTACTTGGCATTGTCAACAACCGCTTCCCAGAAGCCAACATCACCATTGATGATATCGAAAGCAGCTGGGCAGGTCTTCGTCCATTGATCGCAGGCAATAGCGCTTCTGACTACAATGGCGGAAATAACGGTACAATCAGTGATGAAAGCTTTAACAACTTGATTGCGACTGTTGAATCTTATCTCTCTAAAGAAAAAACGCGTGAAGATGTTGAGTCTGCTGTCAGCAAGCTTGAAAGCAGCACATCTGAGAAGCATTTGGATCCATCTGCAGTTTCTCGTGGTTCTAGCTTAGACCGTGATGATAATGGTCTCTTGACTCTTGCTGGTGGTAAAATCACAGACTACCGTAAGATGGCTGAAGGAGCTATGGAGCGCGTGGTTGACATCCTCAAAGCAGAATTTGACCGTAGCTTTAAACTCATCAATTCTAAGACCTACCCTGTTTCAGGTGGGGAATTGAACCCAGCAAATGTAGATTCAGAAATCGAAGCCTTTGCTCAACTTGGAGTGTCACGTGGTTTGGATAGCAAGGAAGCTCATTACCTAGCAAATCTTTACGGTTCAAATGCACCGAAAGTCTTTGCCCTTGCTCACAGCTTGGAACAAGCGCCAGGACTTAGCTTGGCAGATACTTTATCACTTCACTATGCAATGCGCAACGAGTTGGCTCTGAGCCCAGTTGACTTCCTTCTTCGTCGTACCAACCATATGCTCTTTATGCGTGATAGTTTGGACAGCATCGTTGAACCAGTTTTGAATGAAATGGGACGATTCTATGAATGGACAGAAGATGAAAAAGCAGCTTACCGTGCTGATGTCGAATCAGCTCTTGCTAACAACGATTTAGCAGAATTAAAAAATTAAGAAAAAATAAAAGAGGTGGCGGGCAGGACTCCTAGTCTACCCTCTCCTCCTTTTTAATGGAGACAGAAAGATGATGAATGAATTATTTGGAGAATTTCTAGGGACTTTAATCCTGATTCTTCTAGGAAATGGTGTTGTTGCAGGTGTGGTTCTTCCAAAAACCAAGAGCAACAGCTCAGGTTGGATTGTGATTACTATGGGGTGGGGAATTGCAGTTGCGGTTGCAGTATTTGTATCTGGCAAGCTCAGTCCAGCTCATTTAAACCCAGCTGTGACCATCGGTGTGGCCTTAAAAGGTGGCTTACCTTGGGCATCAGTATTCCCTTATATCCTAGCCCAGTTCGCAGGGGCTATGCTGGGTCAGATTTTGGTTTGGTTGCAATTCAAACCGCATTATGAGGCAGAAGAAAATGCAGGAAATATTTTGGCTACTTTCAGCACAGGACCAGCCATCAAAGATACTGTATCAAACTTGATCAGTGAAATCCTTGGAACCTTTGTTTTGGTGTTGACAATCTTTGCTTTGGGTCTTTACGATTTTCAGGCAGGTATCGGAACCTTTGCAGTGGGGACTTTGATTGTCGGTATCGGTCTATCACTAGGTGGGACAACAGGCTATGCCTTGAACCCTGCGCGTGACCTTGGACCTCGTATCATGCACAGTATCCTTCCAATTTCAAACAAGGGAGACGGAGACTGGTCTTATGCCTGGATTCCTGTTGTGGGACCTGTTATCGGTGCAGCCTTGGCCGTGCTTGTATTCTCACTTTTCTAATCTAGAAAACAATTATGTTGAAAAGCTTGAGATGAAAATCTCAGGCTTTTTCATGTAAAAACCATCATTTTTGTTTTCTGCTATTTTATGCTAAAATATTAAAAAGCAAATTTTAATTCCAAAGTTGGCAACTAAGATAGGAGAGCTATATGTCTAATTCATTTATCAAATTGTTAGTCTCTCAATTGTTTGCAAATTTAGCAGATATTTTCTTTAGAGTAACAATCATTGCGAACATATACATTATTTCAAAATCAGTAATTGCCACATCACTAGTTCCCATTTTAATAGGGATATCCTCTTTTGTTGCGAGTCTTTTAGTTCCTTTAGTTACTAAAAGGATAGCGCTAAATAGGGTTTTATCTTTATCTCAATTTGGAAAGACCATATTATTGGCGATATTGGTAGGAATGTTTACCGTAATGCAATCCGTAGCGCCTTTGGTAACCTATCTATTTGTTGTGGCAATTTCAATATTAGATGGTTTTGCAGCACCTGTTTCCTATGCTATTGTGCCACGCTATGCGACCGATTTGGGTAAGGCTAATTCAGCCTTATCAATGAGTGGTGAAGCTGTTCAGTTAGTGGGTTGGGGATTAGGTGGACTCTTGTTTGCAACAATTGGTCTGTTACCTACCACGTTTATCATTTTAATCTTGTATATAATTTCTAGCTTTCTGATGTTATTTCTTCCTAACGCTGAAGTGGAGGTGTTAGAGTCAGAAACTAATCTTGAAATTTTGCTCAAAGGTTGGAAGTTAGTTGCTAGAGATTCTAGATTAAGACTTTTTGTATCAGCAAATTTATTGGAAATTTTTTCAAATACGATTTGGGTTTCTTCCATTATACTTGTTTTTGTAACTGAGTTATTAAATAAAACGGAAAGTTACTGGGGATATTCTAATACAGCATACTCTATTGGTATTATAATTAGTGGCTTAATTGCTTTTAGGCTATCTGAAAAGTTCCTTGCTGCTAAATGGGAAAGTATTCTTTTTCCTCTTGTAGCTATGGCAATAGTGACACTGACTATTCTATATTTTCCAAACGCACAGATATTTTTATTATTTTCAGCTCTAGTTGGTATGTTATCGCAACTAAAAGAAGTTCCTGAAAGTGTGTTTCTTCAGGAAACAGTAGAGGAAAATCATTTGGTTAATGTCTATTCCGTTCTGGAAGTGATTTCGACACTAGCATTTTCAGTATTTGTTTTGCTAATGAGCTATATTACTGAGAGTTTTGGTATTAGCATCAGTTTTTGGCTATCAGCCATTTGTCTGATGATAGAAGCTATTTTAATTTATATCAGACGAGATTATTTTAAATAAGAGACTGGTTAAAAAGTCTTGAAAAATTAGAAAAGCGCATAGTATCAGGTGTTGAAAAACTTGATATTGTGCGTTTTATTATGGAAAGATTCTCTTCATTTTCTACTGAAATTGAGTTTTTGCCCAGGATCACTCTATTTGAAATATACATAGAAAAACCGCATAATCCTTAAAATAAACTGAAATCTACTGAAAATCTACGGCAAACAATTGAAAAATTACCCTAGAAAGTGGTACAATAGTGGAAAAATACTATAGTAAGAGTTCATCTTATTTAGCAAAAATTACAGAAATGAATGGTTTTTCTTGATGAAACAGAGAAAAGAATTGTACCTCTTTCTTGGTCGGACAGCCTTGTATTTTCTTATCTTTCTGGGGCTGCTTTACTTCTTTAGCTATCTTGGTCAGGGTCAAGGAAGCTTTATCTATAATGAATTTTAACTTGAAGGAGAATCCCTATTGTGTCAAATAAACCAATAGCAGATATGATTGAAACCATTGAGCATTTTGCTCAGACACAGCCTAGCTATCCTGTTTATAATGTTTTGGGGCAGGAACACACTTATGGCGATTTGAAGGCTGATTCGGATAGTTTGGCTGCAGCCATTGACCAACTAGGCTTGCCTGAGAAGTCTCCGGTGGTTGTTTTTGGTGGCCAAGAATATGAAATGTTGGCAACTTTTGTAGCGCTGACTAAGTCAGGCCACGCCTACATTCCAATTGATAGCCATTCGGCCTTGGAGCGAGTTTCAGCTATTTTAGAAGTAGCGGAGCCAAGTTTGATTATTGCCATCTCAGACTTTCCATTGGAGCAGGTTTCTACACCGATGATGACTCTAGCTCAGGTTCAAGAAGTCTTTGCTCAAGGGAATAACTATGAAATCACACATCCAGTCAAGGGCGATGATAATTACTACATCATCTTTACTTCTGGTACAACTGGTAAGCCTAAGGGAGTGCAGATTTCCCATGATAACCTCCTCAGCTTTACCAATTGGATGATTACGGACAAGGAATTTGCGACGCCAAGTCGTCCACAAATGCTGGCTCAGCCACCTTATTCTTTTGACCTGTCTGTCATGTACTGGGCACCGACCTTGGCACTGGGTGGTACGCTTTTCGCTCTTCCTTCAGCCATTACTCAGGATTTTAAGCAACTCTTTGCGACCATCTTTTCATTGCCAATCGCTATCTGGACATCAACGCCTTCTTTTGCGGATATGGCCATGTTGTCAGAAGACTTTAATAGTGAGAAAATGCCTGGAATCACGCATTTCTACTTTGATGGAGAAGAATTGACGGTTAAAACAGCTCAAAAACTACGCGAGCGTTTCCCAAAAGCCCGTATTATCAATGCCTACGGTCCAACAGAAGCGACAGTGGCCCTGTCAGCAGTTGCTGTGACAGACGAAATGCTAGCGACTCTCAAGCGCCTACCAATTGGCTATACCAAGGCTGATTCTCCAACCTTTATCATTGACGAGGAAGGAAATAAACTGCCAAATGGCGAACAGGGAGAAATCATTGTTTCTGGGCCAGCTGTTTCAAAAGGTTATATGAACAATCCTGAAAAAACGGCAGAAGCCTTCTTTGAGTTTGAAGGTCTGCCAGCCTACCATACAGGAGATGTGGGAACTATGACAGATGAAGGCTTGCTTCTCTACGGCGGACGCATGGACTTCCAGATTAAGTTCAACGGTTACCGCATTGAGTTAGAAGATGTCTCTCAAAATCTTAATAAGTCTCGCTATATCAAGTCTGCTGTCGCAGTACCGCGTTATAACAAGGACCACAAGGTACAAAATCTACTGGCTTATGTCATCTTAAAAGACGGTGTTCGTGAGCAGTTTGAGCGTGATATCGATATTACTAAGGCCATCAAGGAAGATTTGACAGACATCATGATGTCCTATATGATGCCGTCTAAATTCCTTTATCGAGATAGTTTGCCACTGACTCCAAATGGAAAAATTGATATCAAAGGATTGATTAACGAGGTGAATAAGAGATGATGGAGTTCTTTCAACAGCTTCCTCATTTAGAGCCATACGGCAATCCTCAGTATTTTGTCTATGTGATTGCTGCAACCTTGCCCATCTTTATCGGCCTCTTTTTCAAGAAACGCTTTGCCTGGTATGAAGTGCTGGTTAGTCTCTTCTTTATTGTCACCATGTGGGTAGGTGGGAAGACCAATCAATTGGCTGCCTTGGGTATTTACCTTTGCTGGGAAATATTGCTCGTACTCTTCTACAAGCATTATCGAAAAAGTAAGGATGGCAAGTGGGTTTTCTACCTAGTTAGTTTTCTGTCACTCCTTCCGATTATCTTTGTCAAGGTGCAGCCAGCTATCAATGGAACGCAGTCTTTGCTTGGATTTTTGGGAATTTCTTATCTGACCTTTCGTTCGGTTGGGATTATCATCGAGCTGAGAGATGGAGTGATTAAGGATTTTACCCTCTGGGAATTCCTCCGTTTCCTTCTCTTCATGCCGACTTTTTCAAGTGGTCCAATCGATCGCTTTAAGCGATTTAATGAAAATTATCAGACCATTCCTGAGCAAGATGAGTTGATGGATATGCTGGAAGAATCTGTTCGCTATATCATGTGGGGATTTTTGTATAAGTTTATCCTAGCTCATGTTTTAGGAGAGACCTTGTTGCCTCCTCTGAAGAATCTAGCCTTGCAGTCAGGTGGCTTCTTTAATCTCTATGCCTTGGCAGTCATGTATACCTTTGGTCTGGAACTTTTCTTTGACTTTGCAGGTTACTCTATGTTTGCCTTAGCCATTTCAAATTTGATGGGAATTCGTAGCCCTATCAACTTTAACAAACCCTTTTTATCAAGGGATTTAAAGGAATTTTGGAATCGCTGGCATATGAGTCTCTCTTTCTGGTTCCGTGACTTTGTCTTTATGCGAATGGTGATGGTGTTGACCAGAAAGAAGGTCTTTAAAAATCGTAATGTAACCTCAAGTGTGGCCTACGTTGTCAATATGCTAATCATGGGATTTTGGCACGGTGTGACCTGGTATTACATCGCCTATGGACTCTTTCATGGGATTGGACTGGTTATCAATGACGCTTGGATTCGTAAGAAAAAAACGCTCAATAAGGAGCGGAAAAAAGCAGGGAAGCCTGCTCTACCTGAGAATCGCTGGATTCAGTTGCTTGGCATGGTTGTCACCTTCCATGTCGTCATGCTGTCATTCTTAATCTTTTCTGGATTCTTGAATGATCTATGGTTTAAAAAATAAAAGGAAATAAAATATGGATATCAAATCAGAAGTTATCGAAATTATTGATGAGTTGTTTATGGAAGATGTTTCTGACATGATGGATGAAGATCTTTTTGATGCAGGTGTCTTGGATAGTATGGGAACGGTTGAGTTGATTGTGGAGATTGAGAACCGTTTTGACATTCGTGTCCCTGTGACAGAGTTTGGTCGCGACGACTGGAATACAGCTAATAAAATCATAGCTGGTATTGTGGAGCTACAAAATGCTTAAACGCTTATGGATGATCTTCGGACCGGTCTTGATAGCTGGTTTGTTGGTTTTTCTGCTCATTTTCTTTTATCCTACTGAGATGCATCATAATCTAGGAGCTGAAAAGCGTTCAGCGGTGGCTACTACTATCGATAGTTTTAAGGAGCGAAGTCAAAAAGTCAGAGCACTATCTGATCCAAATATGCGTTTTGTTCCCTTCTTTGGCTCTAGTGAATGGCTTCGTTTTGACGGTGCTCATCCTGCGGTATTAGCTGAGAAATACAATCGATCCTACCGTCCTTATCTTTTAGGACAGAGGGGAGCTGCATCGCTTAACCAGTATTTTGGAATGCAACAGATGTTGCCACAACTGGAGAATAAACAAGTTGTGTATGTTATCTCACCTCAGTGGTTCAGTAAAAACGGCTATGAGCCAGCAGCCTTCCAGCAGTATTTTAATGGAGACCAGTTGACCAGTTTTCTGGAACATCAATCTGGGGATCAGGCTAGTCAATATGCAGCGACTCGCTTACTACAGCAGTTCCCAAATGTAGCTATGAAGGACCTGGTTCAGAAGTTGGCAAGTAAAGAAGAATTGTCGTCTGCAGACAATGAAATGATTGAATTATTGGCTCGGTTTAATGAACGTCAAGCTTCCTTTTTTGGTCAGTTTTCAGTTAGAGGTTATGTCAATTATGATAAGCATGTAGTTAAGTATTTAAAGACCTTGCCAGACCAGTTTTCTTATCAAGCCATAGAAGATGTTGTTAAAGCAGATGCAGAAAAGAATACTTCCAATAATGATCTGGGAATGGAAAATTATTTCTATAATACGCAGATTAAGAAGGATTTGAAGAAATTAAAGGATTCTCAGAAAAGCTTTACCTATCTCAAGTCGCCAGAATATAATGACTTGCAGTTAGTGTTGACACAGTTTTCTAAATCCAAGGTAAACCCGATTTTTATCATTCCACCTGTTAATAAAAAATGGATGGACTATGCTGGTTTACGAGAAGATATGTACCAACAAACGGTGCAGAAGATTCGCTACCAGTTAGAAAGTCAAGGGTTTACCAATATAGCAGATTTTTCTAATGACGGTGGGGAAGCTTTCTTTATGAAGGATACCATTCACCTTGGTTGGTTAGGTTGGTTGGCATTTGATAAGGCCGTTGATCCTTTCCTATCCAATCCCATCCCAGCTCCGACGTACCATCTGAATGAGCGCTTCTTCAGTAAAGACTGGGCGACTTATGATGGAGATGTCAAGGAATTTCAATAGATAATAATATGGAAGAGTTCAAGAATGAAACTGGTTTTCACGTTTTTTCTTGACTCTTTTTTTGGTTGTGATATAATTAACTGGTAAATAAAATGTCAAAGAATAGTATTTTTCTCTTAAAAAAGAGAAGTCCAAAAGGAAAGGAGTCAGATATGAGACAGCTAGCGAAGGATATCGATGGCTTTTTGAATGAGGTGATTTTACAGGCGGAAAACCAACATGAAATCCTAATAGGTCATTGCACTAGCGAGGTGGCTCTGACCAATACCCAGGAGCATATCCTCATGCTCTTGTCAGAGGAATCTTTAACAAATTCAGAATTGGCCCGTCGCCTCAATGTCAGTCAGGCAGCAGTTACCAAGGCCATTAAGTCTTTGGTCAAGGAAGGGATGTTGGAAACATCTAAAGATCCTAAAGATGCGCGTGTGATTTTTTATCAGTTGACTGATTTGGCTCGTCCAATCGCTGAGGAGCACCACCATCACCATGAGCATACGCTTTTAACCTATGAACAAGTGGCGACTCAGTTTACTCCAAATGAACAAAAAGTGATTCAGCGGTTTTTGACTGCTTTAGTAGGAGAAATCAAATAATGAGATACATTACGGTAGAGGATTTATCCTTCTATTATGATAAGGAGCCTGTTCTTGAACATATCAATTATAGTGTTGATAGTGGGGAATTTGTTACCTTGACTGGGGAAAATGGAGCGGCTAAAACGACACTCATCAAGGCCAGTCTTGGAATTCTCCAACCACGCATTGGTAAGGTAACTATTTCAAAGACAAATACGCAGGGTAAGAAATTGAGAATAGCCTACCTTCCTCAACAGATTGCCAGTTTTAATGCTGGTTTTCCAAGTACGGTTTATGAGTTTGTCAAGTCGGGTCGCTATCCGCGAAAAGGTTGGTTCCGTCGTTTGAATGCTCATGATGAGGAGCATATCAAGGCTAGTTTGGACTCAGTTGGTATGTGGGAACACCGAGACAAACGCTTGGGGTCTCTATCTGGAGGACAAAAGCAACGAGCGGTGATTGCGCGTATGTTTGCTTCTGACCCAGATGTATTTATCCTAGATGAGCCGACAACGGGGATGGATGCAGGAAGTAAAAATGAATTTTACGAACTCATGCACCACAGCGCCCATCATCATGGTAAGGCTGTTTTGATGATTACCCATGACCCTGAAGAAGTTAAGGACTATGCGGACCGCAATATCCATCTAGTCCGTAACCAAGACTCGCCATGGCGTTGTTTCAACGTCCATGAGAATGATCAGGAGGTGGGCCATGCTTAGTTTGTTATCTTATGACTTTATGCAACGTGCCTTTCTGGCCGTTATTGCCATGAGTCTTTTCTCGCCAGTATTGGGGACCTTCCTTATCTTGCGCCGTCAGAGTTTGATGAGTGATACTCTTAGTCACGTCTCACTTTCGGGTGTAGCCTTTGGGTTGGTTTTGGGGATTTCTCCGACAGTTTCTACGATTGCCATTGTCTTGATTGCGGCGGTCTTTCTGGAGTATCTCCGTACGGTTTATAAGAGCTTTATGGAAATCGGGACAGCAATCCTCATGTCAACGGGTCTGGCTGTTTCTCTGATTGTCATGAGCAAGGGTAAAAGTTCAAGTTCTATGAGTTTGGACCAGTATCTTTTTGGTTCAATCGTGACTATTAGTGAAGAACAGGTCATTTCCCTCTTTGTCATTGCAGCGGTTGTCTTGATTTTGACCTTCCTCTTCCTTCGTCCAATGTATATCCTGACCTTTGATGAGGATACGGCCTTTGTGGATGGCTTGCCAGTTCGTACCATGTCCATTCTTTTTAACATGGTGACGGGGGTGGCCATTGCCCTTATGATTCCAGCTGCGGGAGCTCTTCTGGTATCGACCATTATGGTCTTGCCAGCGAGTATTGCCCTGCGTCTGGGGAAAAACTTTAAATCGGTTGTGCTGCTTGCCAGTGCGATTGGATTTTTGGGAATGGTGGCAGGACTTTACATTTCCTACTATGCAGAAACACCTGCAAGTGCAAGTATTACTATTATTTTTGTAACTGTTTTCTTGCTAATTAGTTTAGTAAGACGTTTTATCAAATAGGAGACTAACGTGAAAAAAATTAGCTTATTACTAGCCAGTCTATGTGCCTTGTTTTTAGTGGCTTGTTCCAATCAAAAGCAGGCAGATGGCAAACTAAATATTGTGACAACCTTTTACCCTGTCTATGAATTTACCAAGCAAGTCGCAGGAGATACTGCTAATGTGGAACTCCTCATCGGTGCTGGGACAGAACCCCATGAATATGAACCTTCTGCCAAGGCAGTTGCTAAAATCCAAGATGCAGATACCTTCGTGTATGAAAATGAAAACATGGAAACATGGGTCCCTAAATTGCTAGATACTTTGGATAAGAAAAAAGTGAAAAGCATCAAGGCGACAGGCGATATGTTGCTCTTGCCAGGTGGTGAGGAAGAAGAGGGAGACCATGACCATGGCGAAGAAGGCCATCACCATGAGTTTGACCCCCATGTTTGGTTATCACCAGTCCGTGCCATTAAACTAGTAGAGCACATCCGTGACAGCTTGTCAGCAGATTATCCTGATAAAAAAGAGACCTTTGAGAAGAATGCAGCTGCTTATATCGAAAAATTGCAAGCCTTGGATAAGGCTTATGCAGAAGGCTTGTCTCAAGCCAAACAAAAGAGCTTTGTGACTCAGCACGCAGCCTTTAACTATCTTGCCTTGGACTATGGACTCAAACAAGTCGCAATCTCAGGCCTTTCTCCAGATGCAGAACCATCAGCTGCTCGTCTGGCAGAATTGACAGAGTACGTAAAGAAAAATAAAATCGCCTATATCTACTTTGAAGAAAATGCCTCACAAGCCCTTGCTAACACACTTTCAAAAGAGGCAGGTGTCAAAACAGATGTCCTTAATCCTTTAGAAAGTCTGACAGAAGAGGACACCAAGGCTGGAGAAAATTACATCTCTATCATGGAGAAAAACCTCAAGGCTCTGAAACAAACAACGGACCAAGAAGGCCCAGCAATTGAGCCTGAAAAGGCAGAGGATACCAAGACAGTCCAAAATGGTTACTTTGAGGATGCAGCTGTCAAGGACCGCACCTTGAGTGACTATTCAGGCAATTGGCAATCAGTTTATCCTTTCCTTGAAGATGGAACTTTTGATCAGGTCTTTGACTACAAGGCTAAGTTGACTGGTAAGATGACTCAAGCTGAGTACAAGGCCTACTATACAAAAGGCTATCAGACAGATGTGACTAAGATTAATATCACTGATAACACTATGGAATTTGTTCAAGGTGGACAAAGTAAGAAATTCACCTACAAGTATGTTGGTAAGAAAATCTTAACTTACAAGAAAGGCAATCGTGGCGTGCGCTTCCTCTTTGAAGCCACAGATGCTGATGCTGGACAGTTCAAGTATGTTCAGTTTAGTGACCACAATATCGCCCCAGTTAAGGCAGAACATTTCCATATTTTCTTTGGAGGCACAAGCCAAGAAGCCCTCTTTGAAGAAATGGATAATTGGCCAACCTATTACCCAGATAACCTATCTGGACAAGAAATCGCCCAAGAAATGTTGGCGCATTGATGAGAAATCGACTAGTTCATAAGAGCTAGTCGGTTTTTAGATATTAGATGGCTAACTTCATTATAGACCTTTCAGAACTTTAAACAATAAATAAAACTCTTGAAATATCGGGGCCTGTATGTTAGAATGATTTTAATGGATAAGGTTCATTAGAACACCAAAGCCCCTAACTACTGCCATAGTTAAGGGCTTTTTTGACGTATCTTAGAGATTTAACGGGTGTTTATAGGCTAGTCAGTCGGTCTACTTCTTACCATCTAGCCATTTGCAAACGAAATACAAGATGATTCCAGCTATGACGTCTGCTATAATAGTAAGAGCGAGCTCTGGGATAAGGCTCATTAGTTTCACCTCCTTTCACGAACCGTAAGGAACGTAATCGGTAACCGATGACAAAAATAGTATATCACATTAAATTTAGATCATCAATCTTGCCTAATGCTTGAAATATCTGGGCTTATATGCTAGAATATAATTAATTGATAAGGTTCATTAGAACACCAAAGCCCCTAACTATTGCCGTAGTTAAGGGCTTTTTTTACGTATCTTAGCGATTTAACGGGTGTTGATAGGCTAGTCACTCGGTCTACTCCTTACTATCTAGCCATCTGCAGACGAAATACAAGATAATTCCAGCTATAACATCCGCTATAATAGTAAGAGCGAGCTCTATGATAAGGCTCATTAGTTTCACCTCCTCTCACGAACCCATAGGAACGTAATCGGTAACCGATGACAAAAATAGTATACCACATTAAATTTGGATCATCAAGGTCACTTAATTCTTGAAATATCGGATCTAAGAGAAAAATCTTTAAAATCAGAAAAACGCATAATATCAGGTGTGCAAAACCTTGATATTATGCGTTTTATTGTGGGAAGATTTACTCCATTTTCTCCTGAAATTGAGTTTTTGTCCAGCCTCTGTTTTTGGGGTTGCTGAGAAAATAATGTCATGTGGTGAGTATTTGTAGATCAGTCAGCAGACAGAACGAATATTCTTCGAAAATCTCTTCAAACCATGTCACCTTCGTCTTTCCGTATATATGTGACTGACTTCATCAGTTCTATCTACAACCTCAAAACAGTGTTTCGAGCTGACTTGATCAATTTTCAAATCTGTACTTTGAGCAACCTGAGACTAGTTTCCTATTTGATTTTCATTGAATATCAGAAACCCATTCTCCATCAAATAATTCTACTGCGTCTAATAATTTTTGATCTGGCAAGGTGTCAGAAATAAAGGTTGTGTATTTGGAGAGGGGATTAATTTTAAAAAATCCTGTCTTGTAAAATTTAGAACTATCAATCAGTAAGATGGTTTCATGGGCTTTGTCAATAATATTCTTTTTTGAAATAGCTTGGCTGAGAGAAGCTTCATAAACATATTGGTCATCAATACCTCTTGCTGAACAAAATGCTAAATCGATATTAAAATGATCTAATAAAGAATTTTCCTTTTCATAGTTTACCACGGAACAGGATTGATGTTTGACTTCTCCAGATGTGATAAAGATTTTGGAGCTATCTTTAACAGTTTCAGATAGGGTTTGTGCAGTATGTAAACCATTTGTAAAAATAATCAAATTATCAAGTTCAGAAAGATAGGGACAAAGTTCGTAGGTAGTAGTACTAGAATCTAGATAGATACACATACCTGACCGAATAAAGTCTTTAGCGAGACTAGCGATTAGTCTTTTTTGCCTAGTACTTTCTCCTTCACGTATTTGATGAGAAAGTTCAATTGTGTTCATAGAGGACAGGGTCACGTATCCGTGTTTTCTTTTGATAAGACCTTGATTTTCTAAGAAAATTAAATCACGACGTAAGGTACTTGTGCTGGAGAAAGTGATTTCTGCCAGCTCTTTTACGGCAATTCTTTTTTTCTTTTTGATAATTTCAATCAATTCAAGTACACGTTCATCTTTTATCATAAGCTCCTCCTAATTTATCATCTCAACTATATTATAGCACAAATTGGAGGAATTTGAATTATTTTTATGTTTATGGCGCAAATGTATGAATTTTATTCAAGTAAGCGTTCACATATTGAAAAAATAAAATGTGGGGATTATAATAAACTTAATCAAGGACGAAGAGAGAAGAAAAATGGAAGCGGTTTTAGCAATAGATTTAGGTGCGACTTCTGGAAGAGCAATCGTTGGTTACCTTTCTGAAAATAAACTAGTAATGGAAGAAATAAATCGCTTTTCTAATCTACCTATTAGAGTAAAAGGGCATTTATCTTGGGATGTTGACTTTCTACTAGCTAAAATTCTTGAAAGCATCCGCTTGGCTAATACTAGTTACAAGATTTTATCTATCGGTATTGATACATGGGGTGTTGATTTTGGACTTATTGATAATGAAGGTAAGCTGTTATCACAACCTGTTCACTATCGTGATGAAAGAACAAAGGGAGTGTTAAAGGAAATATCTGAAATTACTGAATTAGAAAAACTGTATTCAGAGACAGGAAATCAGATTATGGAGATAAATACCTTGTTTCAACTCTTTAAGGCACGTCAAGAATCTCCTGACTCTTTCTATAAGACCAATAAGATTCTTTTAATGCCAGATTTGTTTAATTATCTCTTGACAGGTAAGTTTGCAACTGAAAAAAGCATTGCTTCAACAACCCAACTCTTTGATCCGAGAAGTCAAAAATGGAATCAGAATATTTTAAAACTATTTGAATTGGAGTCATCTTTACTTCCTGAAATTGTTTCAGAGGGGAATGTTCTTGGTAGACTCAGAGAGGAATATGGTTTAGGCGATATTCCTGTTGTGAATGTTTGTAGTCATGATACAGCAAGCGCGATTGTCTCAGTACCTAAGACAGAAGATAGTTTATTTATTTCATCAGGGACTTGGTCTTTAGTTGGAGTGGAACTTACTTCACCTATTCTTAGTACCGAATCCTTCAATTATGGATTTACAAATGAAGTCGGTAAAGATGGAGAGATTACATTTCTGAAGAATTGTACAGGGCTATGGATCATAGAGGAACTAAGACGTTCATTTGAACGAAGAGGGAAAGCCTATTCTTTTGATGATATTAGGACAATGGTGGAGAAAGAAAAAGAAAATCTTCCTCTGATTGATACTGAATCAACTGAATTTGCAACAGAATCTGATATGTACAAGACTTTGACAGAATATCTAGCTTATCATCATGAAACTAGAGAGTGGACAGATGGACAACTATTTAAGATCGTTTATGAAAGTCTAGCTGAAACGTATAAGAAAACGATAGAGTTACTAGAAGAACTAACTCATAAGGTTTATAAGAGGATATATGTTATCGGAGGAGGTGCTAGAGCTAGTTACTTTAATCAAATGATTGCCGATAGAACTGGTAAAGAAGTTCTTACAGGTTCAACTGAGGCTACAGCTGTGGGGAATATTTGTATACAGCTATTAAGTCAAGGTAAAATAAACGAGGATACAGGGTTAAAGGATATTATGACAAATATTACTGATACACAATATTATTATCCTCAGCTATCATAAACAAAAATAAAAAAACGGAGGTTTTGTCATGAACAAAAAAAGTCTTTTGAAATGCGCTGTTATCGGGTTAGTAGCTACCCTTGGTTTAGCAGCTTGTGGAACATCTAAGGATGCAAGCGGTGGAAGTTCTTCTGGTAAAGAAGTATTAGAATTTTATCATGGATATCATCATAGTGAAGATGAATGGCCTGTAGCTAAGACTATGCGAGATTTATATGATAAATTTGCAGAAGAACATAAAGATAGTGGTGTAGAATTTAAACCAATTCCTATAAATGGTGATTTGAAGGATGTAATGAATAACAAGGTTGCTAGTGGTGAATTTCCAGATGTGATTGACCTAGCAGGTAATGCAGTATCATTAGCTGCGATTGAACAAAAACTTGTTTTGGATTTGAAACCATATATCGATTCAAATAAGCTTGAAAAAAATGTTGGTTTGAACTATAAACAAAACCAAAAAGATGGAAAAATTTATACAGTTCACGAACAGTTATTTACAATGGGTTTGTGGTATAACAAGGATATATTTTCAAAAGCAGGTGCTAAAACACCTGATCAGTGGAATACTTGGGAAGATTTTACACAAGCAATGGCTACTGTGAGAAAGCAAGATGGAGTGTATGCATTTGGTGCTGGAGAACCATCTATTCGCTTGTTTAATACAGTCTTAGGAACCACAGAAAATGGGCGTAAATTATTAGACAAACCATTAACAAAAGAAGGAATCGAATCTAAAGAATTTGCAGATGCTTTGAAAATGGTTATGAAAGAAATTCAAGCTAATGGTTCTAAGAATGCTGGTGGCGATGCTAATGCTTATTCTAAAGACTTCCAAGAAGGTAAATCTGCAGTCTTCTTTAATGGTGTGTGGGCTTCTGGTGAGATGTCTAAGAACCCGAGTCTTGCACCTGGAATCTATCCTGCAGGTGTAGCAATTAGTTCTTCTGGAGGTGGTATCACTATCTCAAGTAAGATGTCTGAAGCTAAACAAAAACTAGCTCTTGAGTTTTTGAAATATATGACTAGCGATGATGTACAAAAAGTAATTTTTGAAAAAGTAGGAGCAAATCCTTCTAATGAAAATGTAAATGTAAAAGAACTTTCAGAAAAAAGTTCAGAAGCTACTACTAAAATTTTAGGACAAGCAATCACTCAAGTTAAGAATGCAAAAGTAGTTGTTCCAACTGTAAGTGATGTTTGGGGTGGTGATGTACACACAGCTATTATCAATGCATTGACAGAAAGTGCTGCTGAAAATGTAGATGTTGATCAAAAAGTGAAATCTACTCAAGATGTGTTGAAATCATTGATTGGTTAATTGTTTTAGGGAGTGGAAACGAAGCTCAGTTGGCACTGCCAACTGAGCTTGATTTTACTCATATATTTGAAAAAGGAGTTTGTTTATGGCACAAAAAGTTATGAGCCTACAAAATAGGAAGAATCAAAAAAGACGATTTATCTTTTTATTTCTTTTGCCAACGTTGATTTGTTTCTTTCTATTTTATTTTTATTCTGTAGTAACAATCTTTTTAACTTCATTTGCTAAATGGGATTATACAAATTTAAACACCCCTGAGTTTCTTGGATTTGATAAATTATTTGAAAATTATAGGTATGTTTTTAAAGAATACCCATTTTTTACAGAAGCTCTAATTAATTCTGTTCGTTGGGCTGTAATTGGTGTTATTATTCAAGTTCCTTTAGCTTTATCTGTTGCAATTACATTATCTAAGAAATTAAAAGGCTGGAAGATATCTAGAAATCTTTATATTGTACCAAGTATCATTTCTAGTGCTGCTATGGGATTGATTTTTCTTCAAATCTATAATCCAAACTATGGCGTTGTTAACCAAATTATTCATCTATTTAATCCATCGTTTAAAGATTCAGTACTGTTGACTCCAGGATTAAATATAGCTGCTATGACTGGCGCTTATATTTTCTTTGCAGGAGCATCAACCATTATGATTCTAGGGCAAATTTTTGCTATTCCAGAAGAAGTTCAAGAAGCTGCTATTTTAGACAATATTACTGGTTGGAGGAAAGAGTGGTATATTACGATTCCGATGATTAAGGGGACAATTAAAACTGTTTCAATTATGGCAGCAACTTCAGGATTTTTGCTCTATAACGAAGTATTCTTTTTGACAAATGGTGCTGCAGGAACAAAAAGTATCAGTTTTGTTATTCGAGAATTAGCGGTGGCTAGCTCACGAACTCAGTATGCTCGTGCAAATACAATTGGAGTTATACAAATCTTAGGTGGAATGTTGATTATCGTTTGTATTAATATTTTATTCAGAGAAAGAAAAAGACTGAAAGGTGGGAAATGATTATGAATACACATATAAATGGTATTAGTAAAAAAGGCAAAGTTCTTATATATGGTTATATGCTCCTTACCATTTTAATTTCCATTTTCCCTATTGCGTGGATCTTTTTATCATCATTAAAAGCAGATCCTATGAAAAATCCAGGTATTAGTTTACCAACTGACTTTACTCTTGATGGTTATATAAATGTTTTTACAAAACTTCATGTTTTCACTTACTTTTGGAATAGCTTTAAAGTAGTGTCTATATCAGTTATTATTAGCATTGTTATGATTTCCATGTCTTCATATGTTATTGCTAGGATGGAATTTAGAGGGAAGAAGTTAGTGACTTCTATGCTGTATTCTACTCTATTTATTCCAGCAACAGCTATGACTTTTCCAGTTTATAGATTAGTAAATGCGTTGGGGATTTATAATACCCCAGTTGCTCTAATTCTAGTCTACTCTTGTAGTGGAATTGCTATGAGTTTCTTCATTATAAAGAACTATTTTGAAATTATTCCAAAAGAATTGGAGGAGGCGGCAGAGATTGATGGTGCGACATATGCTCAAACTTTTTGGAAAGTGATGTTGCCAATTGCTAGACCTGGAATTTTAACAGCAGCAGTACTCGCCTTTATTAATAACTGGAATGAATATTATTGGGCATCTATGTTGGTGATTGATAAAAATGAATTAACAGTACCAGCATTACTAGGTCAATTTACTACAAGTTTTAATACTAATTATAATGGTCTTTTTTCAGCGATTGTTGTAATCGTATTACCACCAATCATTCTATTTGCATTTACAAGTAAATACTTTATTGAAGCTTTAGGAGGAGGAGCAGTAAAAGGATGAAACATACACTTGAAACTATCAATAGTAGAACTCAGTGGTTTAGAGAAGCAAGATTTGGGATGTTCATTCATTGGGGTTTATATTCTATTCCAGGAAAAGGGGAATGGATTCGTAGTCATCAGAAATTATCTATTGAAGATTATGAACCATATTTTCGAGCTTTTGATCCTAAGGAATATAACCCTAGAGAATGGGCTAAACAAGCAAAAGCTGCAGGGATGAAGTATATGGTTTTAACAGCTAAACATCATGATGGATTTTGTTTGTTTGATTCAAAATTTACAGATTATAAATCAACAAATACACCTGCAGGTAGAGATTTAGTTAAAGAATTTGTAGATGCCGTTCGAGCTGAAGGTTTAAAAGTAGGGTTATATTTTAGTTTGATTGACTGGTATCATCCTGATTTTCCTAAATATGCTGATCTAAATCATCCAATGAGAGGAAATGAAGCCTATCGAGATGAGAAAATTAACTTTGACCGTTATTTGGAGTATTTGCACAATCAAGTTAAAGAAATTGTAACTGGTTATGGTCAGATTGACATATTATGGTTTGATTATTCTTATGAAGACATGGTAGGTGAAAAATGGGGAGCTTCAAAATTAATAGACATGGTTCGTCATTATCAGCCAAACGTTATCGTAGATAATAGATTAGAAACATCAGGTGAAGGATTCGGAAGTATTGTTACAGATGAAATTACCTCTTATGCTGGAGATTTTGTTAGTCCAGAGCAAATTGTTCCTCACGAAGGTATTCGAAACTTTAAAGGTGAGCCTGTTCCTTGGGAACTTTGTCTAACTATGAATAACAATTGGGCTTATAATCCTACTGATTATCTATATAAGTCTAGTCAAACTTTGATAAGAAAGTTAGTTGAATGTGTTAGTAAAAACGGGAATATGATTCTTAATGTAGGCCCAGATGCTTTGGGAAGAATTAATGATCCAAGTAAGAAAATATTAGATGATTTTCATCAATGGATGTCTCGAAATGGTGAGGCAATTTATGGATGTAGTGGAGATGAAAATTTACCAAAACCAGATTGGGGATACTATACTCGTAACGGAAATACGGTTTATGCTCATGTATTTGAACAACCTATAGGTCCGTTAGCTCTTCTTGGTATTAGTAAAGAAAACGTAAAAAGAATGAGCTTTCTTCATGATGGAAGTGAGGTGAAAATTTCAGAAAGCTGGACGACCAATGCCTATAAAGGAATTTGTTTTGCACAGTTTGGAGAAGTTCCTCATTTTACCTATCCATTACCAGACTTGATTGATAGCGTAATAAAAATTGAGTTGAGAGAGTAGTTTATATGAAAATTGAAAATAGAAATGTAAGACGTAATTTCTTTTGGGTAGATGGTCGATTTTATACTACTGATATCGTAAACAAACGGGCAGGAGTAATGATAAAAAATGTTTCGAAAGAGGAATTTACCATTACATTGGAGAATGGTATAAAACTTTCTTCAAATCATTTTTCAGCAATCGTTAGGGAAGAGGGAGATAAGCGGATTGAGGTTTCTTTTGTTTATCCTTCCATTCGTTTACGTTTAATCTTTGAATCGAGGGATGATGTTCTTTCGAAACAATTAGTTTTAGAATCTTCTACTGAAGTTATTAAATCTGTAGAGGTAGAGAGTTTTGAGTTTGAAACAGAAGACCATATTTTCTATCCTAAAAGACAAGATTGTATTAAGGAAATGGCAAATTTTTCCGGTTATTATGTAGAATTGGGACAACCTGTTTATGCTAATTCTTTATTCTTAGGAATGGAATTTCCCATGTCTGAAAACAAGGTAGATTGTAGACATTATGTATCAAGGTATTACTTAGGAACGGTTATTAATCAAGAGAAAATTTTGTGGCCTTGTATTGTTGGGGGAGCAGGTTCCTATAAAAAAGAAGAGATTCAAGAGGCATTTTTTGAATATGTGGAAGGAATAGCTCAACCTAGTTATTTCCGTAAACAGTATAATTCCTGGTATGACCATATGACCGACATTACAGAAGCAGGTATTCTAAAAAGTTTTTCTGAGATTAGAGATGGATTTGAAAATCATGGAGTCCATTTAGATGCTTATGTTGTTGATGATGGTTGGACAAACTATCAATCAGTTTGGGAATTCAATCATAAATTCCCAAATGGTTTGAGAAATATTAAACATCTTGTAAATGGATTTGGTTCAAGCCTAGGATTATGGATTGGTCCCAGAGGTGGTTATAATGGGACGGAAATCATTATGAGTGATTGGTTGGAAGCACATCCAGAGTTAAGGATTGGCTCTAAGAATTATACTTCAAATGATGTAAACGTCGCTGATTTTAACTATCTCAATCAAATGAAGAAAAAGATGTTGGAATATCAAAAAGAATTCGATATCAGCTATTGGAAAATTGATGGTTGGTTACTTCAACCTGACAAACCTGATAAGAGCGGGTCGCATGGTATGTATACCATGACAGCGGTTTATGAGTTCTTAATTCAGCTGTTGATAGATCTAAGAAAGGAGCGAGGAGGAAAAGATTGTTGGTTAAACTTGACTTCTTATGTAAATCCTAGTCCATGGTTTTTACAGTGGGTCAATAGTTTATGGATTCAAATATCTCAAGATGTAGGGTTTACAGAGAATGCAGGTAATGATATCAATCGTATGATTACTTACCGAGATATTCAGTATCAAGAATTTTTGGAAAAACGTGAGATACAGTTACCTATGTGGTCGCTTTATAATCATGAACCAATCTATGCTGTCAGTGCAAATACCTGGTACATGGATCACCAAATGTTTGCATCAATACCAGATTTTGAAGCTTATCTATTATTTATTTCAACAAGAGGGAATGCTTTTTGGGAGTTTCACTATTCTTTTGATATGTTTGATGAAGAACGCTGGAAAGCCAATGCTCGTGCCGTCAAATGGATAGAGGAGAATTATCAAACACTAAAATATAGTAAAAAAATAGGAGGAAGTCCTGAAAAATTTGAAATTTATGGTTATAAGTGTCACAATCAGAAGACTTCTACTGAAATTCTCTCTCTGAGAAATCCTGCTCAGATTAAACAAAAAATAAAAATAGAGAATCTTTCGATAGAGAATTTTACCAGAGTAATTGGAGATTTTACTATTCAAGAAGATGAGATAGAATTGGCACCGTACTCTATCATGATACTGAAGAAGTAAAGAAAAAATTGTGAGGTAGAGATGACGATTTATATTAATAAGGACGAGACCGTTTTTCATTTGGAAATGAAAGATAGTAGTTATATTTTTAGAATTTTAGAAAATGGGGAACTTCAACATCTATATTTTGGGAAAAGGATTCATGTCAAGGAAAATTATAACCAATTGATGGCCTATGAAAAAAGAGGATTTGAAGTATCTTTTTCAGAAGAATTTGAGGATATTCAACAGTCTATGATACAAAATGAATATTCTTCATATGGGAAAGGAGATTTTCGGCATCCAGCCTTTCAAGTTCAAGGAATGAATGGTAGTAGGATAACGACACTAAAATATCAAGGTTTTGAACTTGAAAAAGGGAAAAATCGTCTTAACTCTCTACCTTCAACATTTGATGATATTGGTCAGTGTGCGGAAACATTAACGATTATTTTAACAGATTCCATATTAGATTTAACTGTTAGACTAAATTACACAATTTTTCCGGAATACAATGTCTTAGTTAGAAATACGGAATTTTTAAATAATAGCAATAATAAGTTGACTCTTTTGAAAGCAATGAGTTTACAGCTAGATCTACCTGATAGTCAATATGACTTTATTCAATTTTCTGGAGCATGGCTGAGGGAACGTCAGTTATATAGAACTTCGCTTAGACCAGGTATTCAAGCAATAGATAGCTTGAGATACTCATCAAGTCCTCAGCAAAATCCTTTCTTTATGCTATCAAGGAGGGAAACTACAGAGCATAGTGGTGAGGTTTATGGTTTTAACTTTATCTATTCTGGAAATTTTCAAAATATGATTGAAGTTGACCATTTTGACACCGCTAGAGTAACGGTAGGAATAAATCCAGTAGAATTTCGTTTTTTATTAAATCCTGCCGAAAGTTTTGTGACACCAGAAGCAATTGTGACCTATTCTGATCAAGGGATGAATCAGATGAGCCAACAACTATCAGATTTTTATCGACATCATTTAGTTAATCCTAATTTTTCTCAAGCTAGTCGTCCTATAATACTCAATAGTTGGGAAACATTTTATTTTGACTTGAGTACAGAAAAAATTTTAGATTTAGCAAAGGCTGCTAAAGATTTAGGAATAGAATTATTTGTACTGGATGATGGTTGGTTTGGTCATAGGAAAGATGACAAAAGTTCTCTGGGTGACTGGGTAACAGATAGAAGTCGCCTTCCTGAAGGTATTGGATTTCTTGCAGATGAAATTCACAAAATAGGTTTACAATTTGGTTTGTGGTTTGAGCCTGAAATGATTTCTATTGATAGTGATTTGTACAAGAATCATGCAGATTGGACTATCCATTTGTTAGACAGAGAGAAGTCAGTAGGAAGAAATCAATATGTGTTGGATTTGACGAGACAGGAAGTTATTGATTACCTTTTTGATTCTATTTCTAAAATCATAATCGAAACAAATCTGGATTATATCAAATGGGATATGAATCGTCATATAACAGATATTTATAGTATTGAACTTGATTCTGAACAGCAGATGGAATTTGGTCATCGATATATCTTAGGTCTTTATCAGTTATTAGATCGTTTAATAACTAAGTTCCCTTCAGTTCTATTTGAATCTTGTTCTTCAGGTGGTGGACGTTTTGATTTAGGACTTATGTATTATGCACCGCAAGCGTGGACGAGTGATGATACGGACCCGATAGAACGGTTGAAAATTCAGCATGGAACTTCTTATGGATATTCTCCATCAATGATGACAGCCCATGTTTCTATTTCTCCAAATGAACAAAGTGGAAGACAAACGAGTTTGGAGACTAGGACAAATGTAGCTTATTTTAGTTCTTTCGGTTATGAATTAGATGTTACGAGATTGTCGGTAGAAGAAAAAGAACAAGTGAAAGAACAAATTCAGTTTTATAAAAAATATCGTTCATTGTTTCAATACGGGGATTTTTATAGGATAAACAGTCCTTTTAGTTGTGATTCTACTAGTTGGCAAGTTGTTTCAAAGAATAAATGCGAGTCGATTTTACTGTATGCTCAATTGAATAGTAAGTTGAATCCAGATTATACAAGAGTTTATTTTAGTGGTTTAGATAAAGATAAATGCTATTCCGTCTCTGGATTTGATGAGTTCTTTTATGGAGATGAATTAATGAATGCTGGAATAAAAGTCAGTTTAAGTAATTTAGCACTTTGTGTTCCAGAATATCTTACAAAATTATTTGTTATTGAGGAAGTTGTATGTAAATAATGAGGAAATAAAAATGGAAAATAAAAAAATAGCAAAACAGATTTTAATAGCTACGGCTGTTTTAACAAGTTTTTTAGGAAGTAAATTGGTTTATGCAGATGTAGTCCAAAGTAATTCTAATGACAGAGCTAGTACTGAAACTGCTAGAGTAACAGGGAATAACTTAAGAAAACCAATTACTAAAGATCAAGAAACTGATACGGAGATGACATATCTTTCAGATATGGATTGGTCTTCTGCAACTCATGGTGATGTAGATAAAACAAAAACAGTACAAAAAGATGCTCCATTTACAACAGGAAATAAAGGAGAACATACTAAAATTTCATTGCTTACTTCTGACAATAAAGTTAAGTATTTTGATAAAGGAATAGGGACAGTCGCAGATTCCCCGTCTGTAATCAGCTATGATATTAGTGGTCAAGGATTTGAAAAATTTGAAACTTATATAGGAATTGATCAAAGTGCTAATAGTTCTAGAGCAGACCACGCAGTAGTGGATAAAATAGAAATAGAAATAGATGGAGAAGTAGTTTATTCCAGTAATGTAACTAATCCAGATGGATTCAGATATAATACCCAGGCACAATTTATTAGTGTGACAATTCCACAAAACGCTAAAAAAATATCCTTAAAATCATTCTCAGGAGAACATACATGGGGTGATGAAGTTGTATTTGCTGATGCTAAACTTATTAAAACTGTTAGTACTCAAACTATAACTCCAGATCTTCTTAATAAAGGAATTAATGGAGGAGTATATCTTTCTGATTTAGAATGGGTTGATGCTACTCATGGTGATGACGATAAATCAAAAACAGTTCAGAAAGATAAACCGTTTACACCTGGTAATAACGGTGCAAATAATAAAATAAAATTATTAATTGACGGGAAGGAAATAGAATTTAATAAAGGATTGGGAACTGTAGCAAGTAACCCGTCTAGTATAAAATATGATGTTTCGGGTGCTAATGTTACAAGATTTATTTCCTATGTCGGAATTGATAGGAGTGCAAATCATTTAAATTCTGATTACGCAGATATTCAAAAATTTGAAGTTGTTGCGGATGGTAAAGTCATTTACACATCAGAATCAAAATATCCGGAAGGAATTAAATATGATACATCGGCATTTCTGGTTGATGTTGAAATTCCAAAAGATGCACAGACAATAGAACTTAAATCATATTCAGGGAAACATACATGGGCTGACGAATTGGTTTTAGGTGGAGCCTTGTTTATGGCAAATGGGAAATTTAAGAATCCTAATGATTGGTCAGAAGTTGATAAACGTCGTGAAATTAATAATGAACATCCGTTACTTATGATGCCTTTATATGCTAACGGAGAAGAGTTTAACAAAGGGAAATATACTTTTTGGGGAGGAGATACATTAACAGGTAAATGGGAACATGTACCAGATGACTTAAAACCATATACTGTTATGCAGTTACATCCAGATGATCTTCCTAAAAGAGATGGAGCTGCTAGAGGTTTTTATGAACATATGCTAGAAGAAGCAGCGAAATATGTAAATCCTAAGACTGGAAAAAATGAACCTATTCCAGTTATTCTGACGGTTTACACTGCTGGTAATATGCCTTATTATACTTCGGCACATTGGTTAAGTACCAGCTGGATTGATAAAATGTATCAAAAATATCCAAATTTGCATGGTATTTTCAGTACTGAGAATTATTGGATTTGGGCAAATGATATTGAAAATAAGGCGGCAGATTACTTAAAAGTATCAGCTAAAAATGGAGGATATTTTATATGGGCTGAACAAAATAATGGTTCTGCAATAGAAAAAGCATTTGGAAAAAACGGTAAGATAGCATTTCAGCAATCTGTTGATAAGTATTGGAAGAACCTTATTTTCATGTTCAAAAATACACCTGCTGCTGAGGGAAATGATTCAACTACAGAAAGTTATATGAAGGGACTTTGGCTTTCAAATCATACTTATCAATGGGGTGGTTTGATGGATACTTGGAAGTGGTATGAGACAGGTAAATGGAAACTGTTTGCAACTGGTAATATCGGAAAAAGTCAAGGAGATAGACAATGGTTGACTGAACCAGAGTCTATGCTAGGAGAAGAAGCTTTAGGGGTTTACCTTAATGGAGGTGTAGTTTATAATTTTGAACACCCAGCTTATACCTATGGTGTAAATAATAAAGAAAGCTTACTTTTTAGCGAAGTAATAAAAGAATTTTTTAGATATGTAATAGCGCATCCAGCACCATCCAAAGAAAAGGTACTTGAGGATACAAAAGTATTCATACATGGAGACTATTCAAATAAAGGAAATGGTAAGTTCTTTGTAAACGTAAATACTGATAGAGAACAAACTCCATTATACATGACTGGTCGTTATAATGTTATTCCAGCTATTCCAGGTGTTTTAAAAACAGATAAACTGAAAGAGTCTGTTTCTGGTAGCCGTATTCAGATTAAGGAAATCACTTCTCCAGAATTTAGCTCTACTCAGGCTAGAAAAGAATACTTGAATAAGCTGTATCCTACAAATTATGAAGGAGACATCTTTGCTCAGAAATTAGATAATAGATGGTTTGTCTATAATTACAAGGTAAATGAGAACGTTAAACAGACTGGGAAATTAAAATTTAATTCTTTAGAAATGGATGTTGAATTTGAACCTCATACCTATGGTATTTTTGAGAGAATAAGTAATGGATTGAAAGTGAATTTAAATAATTTTAGAACAAATAAAGATTCACTATGGTCTAATGCTCAGGATGCAAATCAGGCAAAGAAACTACCACAATTGACCAAGAAAGGTGCGATTAAGTGGATTGATGAACATTATATCAAAGATACTCAGTTTGGAGAGAAAAGGGTTACAAAGATAGTATTAAGAGGTATAGATAAACTTCCTACTGTTCATTCATTATCAGGAACAAATAATTCCTATGATCAGCCATCTCTCAATTTTGATCAGGAAAATCATACGGTTACTATTACCATTAACAGTAATGGAAATCTTGAATTCGAACTTCATTTTTAGAAAGGAGTGAGTTTATGTCTCAAGATGAAAAATTAATTCGTGAACAGATTTGTGATGTTTGTCATAAGATGTGGCAACTTGGTTGGGTTGCTGCAAACGATGGAAATGTATCTGTTCGATTAGATGAGGATACCATTATTGCAACTCCTACTGGTATCAGCAAAAGTTTTATTACACCAGAAAAGCTGGTGAGGTTAAATCTCAAAGGAGAGATTTTAGAAGCAGAAGGTGATTACCGTCCTTCTAGTGAAATTAAAATGCACATTCGTTGTTACGAAGAACGTGAGGATGTCCGTGCGGTTGTTCATGCACATCCACCGATTGCAACAGGATTTGCTCTTGCACATATTCCTTTAGATACTTATTCACTAATTGAGAGCGCGATTGTGGTTGGGGCAATTCCTATAACTCCATTTGGAGTTCCGTCTACAATGGAAGTGCCAGAAGCAATTACACCTTATCTGCCAGATCATGATGTCATGCTATTAGAAAATCATGGAGCTCTGACTGTCGGAAGCGATGTCATTACAGCATACTACCGTATGGAAACATTAGAGTTAGTCGCAAAGACAACCTTCCATGGAAGAATGTTACTGTCTACAAAAGGTATTGAAGAACAAGAAATTGCTCGTTCGACTTTAGAACGTCTATTCTCAATGCGAGAAAATTATAAGGTTACAGGTCGTCACCCAGGCTACCGTAAATATAATGGCGATGGTAGTATAAAAGAAACAGAAAAATAAGAGGAAAGTATTATGATCCAACATCCACGTATTGGTATTCGTCCGACTATTGATGGTCGTCGTCAAGGTGTACGCGAATCACTGGAAGTACAAACAATGAACATGGCTAAAAGTGTGGCAGATTTGATTTCAAGCACATTGAAATATCCAGATGGAGAACCTGTGGAATGCGTGATTTCTCCATCTACTATTGGTCGTGTTCCAGAGGCTGCAGCTTCACATGAATTGTTCAAAAAATCAAATGTTTGTGCAACAATTACAGTCACACCATGCTGGTGTTATGGTAGTGAAACTATGGATATGTCTCCAGATATTCCTCATGCTATTTGGGGATTTAATGGAACAGAACGTCCAGGAGCTGTCTATCTTGCAGCTGTACTAGCGTCCCATGCTCAAAAAGGGATTCCAGCGTTTGGTATTTATGGTAGAGATGTTCAGGAAGCTAATGATACAGATATTCCAGAAGATGTCAAAGAAAAACTTTTACGTTATGCGCGTGCAGCTCTTGCAACTGGCTTGATGAGAGACACTGCTTACCTATCAATGGGTAGTGTTTCGATGGGGATTGGCGGTTCTATTGTAAATCCAGATTTCTTCCAAGAATACTTAGGAATGCGAAATGAATCGGTAGATATGACGGAGTTCACGCGTCGTATTGACCGTGGTATTTATGACCCAGAAGAGTTTGAACGTGCTATGGTTTGGGTAAAAGAACATATCAAAGAAGGAGTTGATCGAAATCGTGAAGATTTGATTCTTTCTAAAGAAGAGAAAGAAAAACAATGGGAATTTGTTGTAAAAATGTTCATGATTGGTCGAGATCTTATGCAGGGAAATCCTCGTTTAGCAGAGCTTGGTTTTGAGGAAGAAGCAGTTGGTCACCACGCTTTAGTAGCTGGTTTCCAAGGTCAACGTCAATGGACAGACCACTTCCCTAATGGGGATTTTATGGAAACGTTCTTAAACACTCAATTTGACTGGAATGGTATTCGAAAACCATTTATATTTGCGACAGAGAATGATTCACTAAATGGTGTGTCTATGCTCTTTAATTACTTATTGACGAATACCCCACAAATCTTTGCTGACGTGCGTACTTATTGGAGTCCAGAGGCTGTTGAACGTGTAACAGGTCATACTCTAGAAGGTAATGCCGCAGATGGATTCTTACATCTAATCAACTCGGGCTCTTGTACATTAGATGGTACTGGTCAAGCTAGTCGTGATGGAAAACCTGTTATGAAACCATTCTGGGAGTTGGAAGAAAGTGAAGTGCAGGCTATGCTTGAAAACACAGACTTCCCACCAGCAAACCGTGAATACTTCCGTGGAGGAGGATTCTCAACTCGTTTCTTGACGAAGGGGAATATGCCAGTAACAATGGTACGTCTCAATCTTCTAAAAGGGGTTGGTCCAGTGCTACAAATTGCAGAAGGTTACACACTTGAACTTCCTGAAGATGTTCACCATACTTTAGATAATCGTACAGATCCAGGATGGCCAACTACTTGGTTTGCTCCACGTTTGACAGGAAAAGGTGCTTTCAAGTCTGTCTATGACGTCATGAATAATTGGGGAGCTAATCACGGAGCCATAACATATGGCCACATTGGAGCAGACTTGATTACCTTGGCTTCTATGTTGAGAATTCCTGTCAATATGCATAATGTACCTGAGGAAGATATCTTTAGACCTAAAAATTGGTCCTTATTTGGAACAGAAGATCTAGAATCAGCAGACTATCGTGCATGTCAGTTGTTGGGACCACTACATAAATAAAACTTGTTTATATAGGAGGTGAACTTACGTCCCTCCTATCCTTTTAAAAAGATTTGTTAAATAATTCACAAATAATTGAAAACGAATACAAAAAGTAATATAATGATGTTAAATAGATAGCGCGGAGGCGCAGGAGGAAAATTATATGGCTACATTTTATGTTCCGGCAGTCAACCTTATTGGTAAAGGTGTTGTAAATGAAGTGGGTCCTTATATCAAGGAACTTGGCTATAAAAAGGCACTTTTGGTGACAGATAAGTTCATCGAAGGAAGTGACATTTTGCCTAAGGTTTTAAAACCGCTAGATACAGAAGGAATCGAATATGTCATCTTTAGCGATGTAGAACCTAACCCTACTTGTAAGAATGTCACAGATGGGGTAGCTGCTTTGCAAGAACATGGATGTGATTTTATCATCAGTCTTGGTGGGGGTTCTCCACAGGATGCAGCTAGTTGTATCTCTATCATGGCTACAAATGGTGGAAAACCACAGGATTATGAAGGACTTCATAAATCTGCTAAAAAAGGCCTTCCTGTTGTAGCTATCAATACTACTGCAGGTACATCAGCAGAAATTACCATTAATTATGTGATTACTGATGAAGAACGCAAGGTTAAGATGGTAATGGTTGATAAGAATAGCCTTGCTCTTATCTCTGTTAATGACCCTGAATTGATGATTTCAAAACCTCAAGCTTTGACTGCAGCGACAGGTATGGATGCTCTGACCCACGCTGTTGAAGCTTTGGTAACACCTGGTGCTTATGATGTGACCAAGAAACTATCTATTGGGGCAATTGAGCTTATCAAGGAATACCTCCCTCGTGCCGTAGCAAATGGACACGACATTGAAGCGCGTGAAGGTATGGTCAATGCCATCTTCCTTGGTGGTATGAGTTTTAACAATGCAGGTCTGGGCTATGTTCACTCAATGGCTCACCAACTCGGTGCAGTATATAATTTGCCACACGGTGTTTGCTGTGCTATGTTGCTACCAGTTATAGAACGTGAAAATGCTAAACGTGTACCAGAAGCTTTCCGCAATGTTGCTAAAGCCTTGGGACTTCATGTAGAAGGTAAATCAGATGAAGAGTGTGCCGATTACGCAATTGCTGAGATTGAGAAGCTTTCTGAGACAGTAGGCATTCCTAAAAAATTGACTGAACTTGGTATTGAAGAAAAAGATTTCGACTTTGAATACCTTTCTAAGAATGCTTTGATTGATGCATGTGCGCCAGGAAACCCATTTATGCCAACCTTAGAAGAAACGATTGAGTTTTATAAAGAGTTGTTTTAGCAAGAGATTAGACGACAATGTGACAATTCACCTCTAATTATTGACATTTCAGGAAAAATCGCAGAAAAAACTGCACAACCTTCTTTAAATGTGCTATAATACAGGAAAAATAATAATGGAGGTCACGATAATGGCAACATTTTTGATGATTTTTGTGGTGGTTTGTGTGCTTCTATTGGTGATAGTCACACTGAGTACAGTTTATGTGGTTCGTCAGCAGTCGGTGGCGATTATTGAACGCTTTGGGAAATACCAAAAGGTTGCCAATAGCGGTATTCATATTCGATTGCCTTTTGGGATTGACTCGATTGCAGCACGGATTCAGTTGCGCTTGTTGCAAAGTGATATTGTGGTTGAGACTAAGACCAAGGACAATGTGTTCGTTATGATGAATGTGGCGACTCAGTACCGTGTCAATGAGCAGAGCGTGACAGATGCCTACTATAAACTCATGCGTCCAGAATCTCAGATTAAATCTTATATCGAAGACGCCCTTCGCTCTTCTGTTCCAAAATTAACCTTGGATGAATTGTTTGAGAAAAAAGATGAGATTGCCCTTGAAGTTCAACACCAAGTAGCAGAAGAAATGACTACTTACGGTTATATTATCGTTAAAACCTTGATTACCAAGGTCGAACCAGATGCAGAAGTCAAGCAATCCATGAATGAAATCAATGCGGCGCAACGTAAGCGGGTCGCAGCGCAAGAATTGGCAGAAGCAGACAAGATTAAAATCGTCACTGCAGCTGAAGCAGAAGCAGAAAAAGACCGTCTTCATGGTGTGGGGATTGCCCAACAACGTAAAGCGATTGTGGATGGATTGGCAGAATCTATCACTGAACTCAAGGAAGCCAATGTTGGCATGACAGAAGAACAAATCATGTCCATTCTTTTGACCAACCAGTATTTGGATACCTTGAATACCTTTGCCTCTAAAGGAAATCAGACTATCTTTTTACCAAATACGCCAAATGGTGTAGATGATATCCGTACACAAATCTTGTCAGCCCTTCGCGCTGAGAAGAAATAATAGACTAATACTCTTCGAAAATCTCTTCAAACCACGTCAGCGTCGCCTTGCCGTACTCAAGTACAGCCTGCGGCTAGTTTCCTAGTTTGCTCTT
>NZ_JUQO01000025.1 GCF_001074635.1 Streptococcus mitis | reverse complement strand
CATACCTACGGCAAGGCGACGTTGACGTGGTTTGAAGAGATTTTCGAAGAGTATAAATCAATGCCTTCCGCCTTTAGACTTCCCTAGTTCTCGTCTCAAGCGAAGCATTTTTTTGAAACAGAAATAAGTTAACCTATTCAGACCAATAGCTAGCAGAATAAAAAGAAACCAAATGCCCCATAACTTGATATCTGTCACATTTCTCAAGACGATATTGAAAAACAGAACTGAAACAACTGTCCAAGCAAGGCTAAAAAGAGCATAGAGGGGGATGTAAAACCAGTAAAAATAGTAAAAAATTGGGAAAAATTTACTATCTCTATTGGCCTTTTCAATCCAGCTGAAAAAGTAAAACCAGGGAAATAAGATTATCAATTTAAACAAATGTTTCATCACCAGCCCCCTCTCTATTTGATAGCGTTTTCTTCAACTTCATTCTATCAAAAAAATCTGGAAATGTCATTCCAGATTCTACTTTTTTATTTGCGTTTTCTTGCGATGAGATGAATCGGTGTTCCTTCAAATACAAAGGCCTTGCGGATTTGATTTTCCAAGAAACGCAGGTAAGAAAAGTGCATGAGTTCTTCTTCGTTGACAAAGATAACAAAGGTTGGTGGTTTGGTTGCCACTTGGGTCGCATAGAAAATCTTGAGACGTTTTCCTTTGTCTGTCGGTGTTGGGTTAATGGCAATAGCATCCATAATGACATCGTTCAAGACAGCTGATGGAATACGTGTGTTTTGGCTTTCGCTGATTTGCTTAATCATCTCAGGAAGTTTGTGGAGACGTTGCTTAGTCAAAGCGGATACAAAGATAATCGGTGCGTAAGGTAGATATTGGAACTGCTCACGGATATCTTCTTCCCAGTTTTTCATAGTGTGGTTGTCTTTTTCAAGTGTATCCCACTTGTTGACCACGATAATCATCCCTTTACCGGCTTCATGGGCAAATCCTGCGATACGCTTGTCGTATTCACGGATACCTTCTTCCGCATTGATGACCATCAAGACTACATCTGAGCGGTCAATAGCTCGCATGGCACGCATAACAGAGTATTTCTCAGTATTTTCATAAACCTTACCAGACTTACGCATACCAGCCGTATCAATCATGGTAAACTCTTGACCATCTGTATCTGTAAAGTGGGTATCAATAGCGTCACGCGTTGTTCC
Source organism: Streptococcus mitis (assembly GCF_001074635.1). GTDB lineage: Bacteria > Bacillota > Bacilli > Lactobacillales > Streptococcaceae > Streptococcus > Streptococcus mitis_E. Next base: position 1,071 of record NZ_JUQO01000025.1, on the reverse strand, counting down.
AGCAACTGGACTGGCAATGACACGGTCTTCTCCCAAAATAGCATTAATCAAGCTTGATTTTCCGACGTTAGGACGACCAATCAAGCTAAACTTAATCACATCTGGATTTTCTTCTTCATATTCATTTGGAAGATTTTCTACGATCGCGTCTAGCACATCCCCTGTACCGATACCATGGACAGATGAGATAGGCAGTGGTTCACCCAAACCGAGGGCATAGAAATCATAGATATCATTTCGCATCTCAGGGTTGTCCACCTTGTTGACTGCGAGGATAACTGGTTTGTGGGTCTTATAAAGCTTGCGGGCTACGTATTCGTCTGCATCGGTAATTCCTTCCTTACCGGACACGACAAAGACGATAACATCGGCTTCTTCCATGGCAATTTCTGCCTGGTGCTTGATTTGTTCCATGAAAGGAGCATCGACATCATCGATTCCTCCTGTATCAATCATGCTAAAGGAACGATTGAGCCACTCACCCGTTGCATAGATACGGTCACGTGTCACTCCTTCGACATCTTCCACAATGGAGATTCGCTCACCAGCGATCCGATTAAATAGGGTTGATTTCCCAACATTGGGACGTCCTACAATGGCAATAGTTGGTAGGGCCATAATTTCTCACTTTCTACAATAACTTCTTCTGTTCAAGATTTTTTCTAGTTGAGCTTGGTTCTGCTTGACCAAACTGTTCTGCTAGGCGCTGACTCCAGCTTGTGGTTGCACGCGCCCCAGCATAGTCAGCCTGTACACGGTCATAAGCCTCAATCACATCAACTGTTTGTTCCTGATATTCTTCCTCAAATACCACCTGATTCAAAGGCAAGCGAGGTTTGACTTCATGTTCTTCATTTGGTAGTCCTAGTGCCATCCCAAAGACAGGATAGGTATAGTCAGGCAGGTTAAAGAGCTCTGCCACTTCTTCTGACTTGTAACGCACCAAGCCAATAATGACACCACCATAGCCCAAGCTTTCAGCTGCCAACAAGGCATTTTGACCAGCAAGAGCCGCATCGACCGAACTAATCAAGAGACCTTCTACACCTTGAGGTTGGAAGGTATCCGTAT
>NZ_JUQO01000198.1 GCF_001074635.1 Streptococcus mitis | reverse complement strand
GCTATAAACCAACTGACCAAAATCGTTATGCAGATAAAGCAAATGTAGATGCGACTCAACCGACAACCAAAGAGTATGTAGATACAGTAAATGATGGTAAATGGAAATTTGAAAAGTACGATAATGATAATAAGGTAGTAAATAAGGCAGATGTAGAGTTTGTAGGAACATGGGTATTTGAAGCTAATAAATACGGTGTAACATACAAATTTGAAAGTGGAACTCCAGGTAAGGCATTGCCAGAAGCAATAGAAGGCTATAAACCAACCGACCAAAATCGTTATGCAGATAAAGCAAATGTAGATGCGACTCAACCGACAACTAGAGAGTACGTAGATGCAGAAAACGATGGTAAATGGGTATTCAAGAGCTACGATGC
>NZ_JUQO01000197.1 GCF_001074635.1 Streptococcus mitis | reverse complement strand
GCAATAAATTCTTTTTTATCCATAATCTCTCTTTCCTTTGTTAATCATATTAACAAAATAGAAACTTCCTGTCAAATAAAAAATCCTCCAGATTCTACTCTGAAGGATTCCTATCCTATTTCACAACCATATTAACGAGTTTAGTTGGCTCAAACAGTTTGGGAAACTGTTTGAGGTTGGAAATCAGCGAATAAATTGGTTATTTCACAACAATATTAACCAATTTATTCGGTACACTAATCACTTTCACGATTTCCTTACCGTCAATCTCTGCTTTGACTTTTTCGTCAGCCAGAGCAATTTCTTGCAATTCTTCACGTGATAGGTCTTTGGCTACCATGAGTTTAGCGCGAACTTTTCCTTTGATTTGGACAACGATTTCGATTTCGTCTTCAACTAATTTGCTTTCATCCCATGTTGGCCAAGCTACGTAAGAGATTGACTCACCTGTTGCTGCAACAGTTTGCCAGAGCTCTTCTGCCAAGTGAGGTGCAAATGGTGCAATCAACTGAACGAAGCCTTTGGCGTAGTCCACATAGAGCTTGTCTTCCTTGTTAGCCGCGTTGACAAAAACCATAAGTTGGGCAATGGCTGTGTTGAATTTGAGGGACTCAATTTGTTCAGTGACAGCTTTGACCGTTTCATTGTAAACCTTGTCAAGAGCACCATTGTTTTCCGCAAGGATTTCTTTACTTGTAATCAAACGGTAAACACGGTCAAGGAATTTACGGCTTCCTTCCAGACCTTCTTCTGACCAAGCAATCGAAGCATCAAGTGGTCCCATAAACATTTCATAGACACGAAGGGTGTCGGCACCGTATTGTTCCACCACATCGTCTGGGTTAACTACGTTCTTGAGGGACTTAGACATCTTGGCTGGCGCTTGCTCCAACTCTTCCCCTGTTTCCACATGGAAGAAAGAACCGTCACGTTTTTCAACCTTATCAGTTGCCACAAGAGCCCCACGGTGGTCACGGTAGCTTGTTCCCAAAATCATTCCTTGGTTAAAGAGTTTTTGGAATGGTTCCTTAGTTGGAACAACACCGAGGTCATAGAGGAATTTGTGCCAGAAACGAGCGTAGAGCAAGTGAAGAACAGCATGCTCTGCACCACCCACGTAGATATCTACTGGCAACCATTGTTTGAGAAGATCCTCGTCAGCCAATTTTTCTGTGTTGTGCGGGTCGATATAGCGGAGATAGTACCAGCTTGAACCTGCCCATTGTGGCATAGTGTTGGTTTCACGACGACCTTTAACGCCATCTTCACGGGTCACTTCAAGCCAATCTGTCAAGTTAGCTAGTGGACTTTCACCAGTACCTGAGGGACGGATGTCCTTGGTTACAGGCAAGACAAGTGGCAATTCACTTTCAGGGACAGCTGTTGAAGTCCCATCTTCCCAATGAATGATTGGGATTGGCTCACCCCAGTAACGTTGACGGCTAAAGAGCCAGTCGCGGAGACGGTAAGTAACCTTCTCTTGACCACAGCCTTTTTCTTCCAACCAAGCCACAATCTTGGCAATAGCATCTTCTTTGTTCAATCCATCTAGGAAGTCTGAATTGACATGAAGACTATCCTCTGTGTAGGCAGCTTCTGCTACATTTCCACCTTCAAGCACTTCTACAATTGGAAGGTCAAATTGTTTGGCAAATTCCCAGTCACGTTGGTCATGGGCTGGCACAGCCATAACGGCACCTGTACCGTAACTAGCAAGAACATAATCGGCAATCCAGATTGGAATTTCCTTACCATTGACAGGGTTGATGGCATAAGCACCAGTCCAAACACCAGTTTTTTCTTTGGCAAGGTCGGTACGAGCCAAGTCAGATTTGAGGCTAGCTTGGTGTTTATAGTCTGCAACTGCTTCTGCTTGCTCTGTGCTTGTGATGGCGTCAACCAAGTCATGCTCAGGAGCCAAAACAGTGAAAGTCGCACCGAAAAGAGTATCAGGACGAGTAGTAAAGACAGTGAATTCCTTATCAGTTCCCTTAACCTTGAAGGTTACATTAGCACCAGTTGATTTCCCAATCCAGTTGCGTTGCATGTCCTTGATAGACTCTGGCCAATCTAGTTCATCTAAGTCATTGAGCAAGCGCTCTGCGTATGCCGTGATTTTGAGCATCCATTGGCGCATTGGTTTGCGGACAACTGGATAACCTCCACGCTCAGATGTTCCGTCAGGAAGGACTTCTTCGTTGGCAATGGCCGTTCCCAATTCTTCTACCCAGTTTACTGGCACTTCAGCTTCATAGGCCAAGCCTTTTTCGTAAAGCTTGGTGAAAATCCATTGAGTCCACTTGTAATAGTTTGGATCTGTCGTGTTAACTTCACGATCCCAGTCATAAGAAAATCCAAGCGCATTGATTTGGCGTTTAAAGTTGGCAATGTTCTCAGCTGTAAATTCTGCTGGGTCATTCCCCGTATCCATAGCATACTGCTCTGCAGGCAAACCAAAGGCATCCCAACCCATAGGGTGAAGGACATTGTAGCCTTGCGCACGTTTGTAACGGCTGAGGATATCGGTTGCTGTATAACCTTCTGGGTGACCTACGTGTAGACCCGCTCCAGACGGATAAGGGAACATGTCAAGAGCATAAAACTTAGGTTTTGATGCATCAGTTCCTGTCTTAAATGTATGATGTTCTGCCCAGTAGCCCTGCCACTTAGGCTCAATTTCTTTATGATTGTAAAAACTCATGGTCTCTCTCCAATTTTGTGATGTTACTATTATACCATTTTTGAGGGAATTTGAAATGTGTTAAAAGAAAAAACTGTATACTGTATTTCATTAATTTTGATGACTATGAATTGCTCTATCTCCCACTTTTTATCCCATTGTTATGCAGAAAATCAAGGAGTAAACCAAGAAGCTTATCTCGTATAGCACAAAATACTTATTTTAGAAAGAAGATAAGACTGGAATACTAATTAATGTATTTACAATAAATAGCTGACAACCTGTATTGCTTCCTGATTTATAAAGAGCTTCGGATACAATATGAGGATAAATAAAAGACTACCATTTGTAAAACAGTAGTCTCTATTGTTTATTGTGAATTTACATATGCATCTACAGCGATAATGGCTTGTGCAACATCTGAAGGCGAAATCTTAAACGGCATCTGATGGATTGTCTCACCCTCCATGGTTGCTTGTTTACCAACTTTTATTAAATCATCATATCCAACTTGATCTAAATGCATTTCTTTTAGAGTTGTTGGCATGCCAATTTTTTTGTAAAACTCAATATACTTATCAAGTTCTTCTTTAGGTCTATTTTCCAATAAAAGTTGTACCAAAGTTCCATAAGCTACTTTTTCACCATGTGTTAAATGATGAATGTCACCTGTCAATGCAGTAAAACCATTATGAATTGCATGCGCCGCAGCCAATCCTCCACTTTCAAAACCTAAACCACTCAATAGAGTATTAGCTTCAACAATGTTTTCTAATGCTGGTGTCACAACTTTAGCTTCACAAGCTGCCATGGCCTGTAAACCATCTGCGAACAGCGTTTCTTCACATTTCTTCGCAATTGCAACTCCAGCCAACGTTTGTTGTTGGCCTAACATAGTTTTTCCATTTGCCTGCATAACTGCACGCGCCTCAACCCAAGTTGCTAAACCATCTGCAATACCAGACGCTAATAAACGCTTAGGAGCTTGTGAAATAACTTTTGTATCAACCAAAACTAAATCTGGATTTTTAGAATAAAATAGATAATGATCAAATGCACCTTCATCTGTATAAATAACAGATAAAGCAGATACAGGTGCGTCTGTCGATGCAATTGTTGGAGCAATAATAACGGGCTTTTCAATCAAATCTGCAATAGCTTTTGCACTATCAATCGTCTTTCCACCACCAAGTCCGATAATACTATCACAATTCTCTTTCTCAGCTAAGGCAACAACTCGATTGATTTCATTGTCAGAAGCTTCACCATTAAACTGAGCTAGAACAATATGGAAACCATACCTATGTAGGTAATCTTCAAATCGTTTTCCAACAATATCATAAACCAACTGATCGCATAATAGAATAGGACGATTTCCCAAATCCAACATTGATTTGGCATTTTCAAACAAGGCATTCTCCCCTTGAATATATCTCGAAGGACTAGCAAAAATTCTCATGTTTGTTTCCTTTCTACCTAAATGGAACGACTATGTTGAGTAACAAACCAGTCGTCAGAAAAATCATCAACCGCCTTTTGGATAGATGGCATGGCGAAAGCTGATTCAAAAACATCTGCTCCTGCTGTAACAGCATGCGCACCTGCAGCTAAAGCATTATTTACTTGTGCTACATTTTTAAAGGATGCAGCTAAAATCTTACTAGGAGAGTTCTGTCTATCAATAGCAAGAGCTAATTGACGAATGACAGAATTTGAATCAATGTTCAGATTTTCCATTCTATTATAATATGGAGCTAGGTAATCCGCTCCTGCTTCGATAGCTAATAATCCCTGAATAACTGTATAAATAGCTGTTGCAGTGATATGGTAACCCTCTTTTTTTAGCACCTTTATTGCACGTAATCCAGCTGGAGTAACAGGTACTTTGATAAATGTATCATCTCCTGCTTGTCTCCGAATTTCATGGGCATCTTTTAAGATACCTTCAAAATCTTGAGAAATCACCTGAACATGAATAGAGGGTGTAGAGCCAATCAATTCTCTTACATCTTTGATTCGTTCAAAAAAATTAATCGAACCCTCTCTTTTTGCAATAGTGGGATTTGAAGTTACCCCAGCTAGTGGTAAAATTTCAGACCACTTTTTAATCTCATCTAAATTTAATGTGTCAAGCATAAATTCCATAAAAAGAACCTCTTTATTTTACAAAGTATGCTCAGTACGTCCTATAATATCATCTTGGGTTGCCTTAGAAAGAACATTGAAGAATGCAGAGTATCCTGCAACACGAACAATTAAATCTCTGTGTTTTTCAGGATGTTTCTGAGCGTCAATCAAGGTCTCTCTGGAAACAACATTGTATTGAATATGGTACCCATGTAAACGATTAAAGAATGTTCGTAACAAAGCAATTAGTTTTAATTTATCTTCTTCTTTGGCTAACGTTTGAGGATTTACTTTCTGATTTAAGAGAACCCCACCTACAATTTCATCTGTTGGTAATTTTGAAACAGATTTTAAAACAGATGTAGGACCGTGTTGATCCATATTATGTGATGGTGAACAACCCTCTGCTAACGGTGTACCCGCGTTGCGTCCATCTGGAGTTGCTAATGTTCCTCTTCCCTGTCCTACGTTGGCTGAGATAGAAGATGTTCCTGAATAACGAATTCCGCCAATAGGTCCTCTTCCATAACGTGTATTAGGATATTTAGCAATTTCATCAACATAAATATCATAAGCAGCAGTAACTAATTTATCAGCATAATCATCATCATTACCGTACTTAGGTGCATCATGAATCAACATTTCTTGAATGACCTTACCTTCTTCTCCAGCATAATCTGTTTCCAGTGCATGCCAAAGCTGACTTGGGCTTATACGTTCTTCCTCAAATACCAATTTTTTAATTGCAGCTAATGAATCCGACAAATTTGCAATTCCAACTTGCAAACCTGATATATAGTCATATACTGCTCCACCTTCTTTAAGATGTTTTCCACGACCAATACAATCATCAGTCAATGCTGAACATAGAATATCAGGAACTTCTCGTTCCAATGATAAATCAATAGAATTTTCAACAATAACACTCATTCGTGTCAAATATCTTAGTGTTTTATCCCAAGCATTTTCTAATTCAGAAAAGTTCTTCATATCCTTAAAATGACCAAAGCTTGGTGCAAACCGTTTACCCGAAGCCGGATCAATTCCATCATTCATCGTGATAAGTAGAACCTTAGGGAAGTTCATATAACTCATACCTGTGCAACGATAGCCCCATTTCCCTGGAACTGCCGTTTCAACACATCCAATGGCACTGTAATCATAAGCATCATCTTCCAATACTCCTTTTGCAATAAAAGAAGGAATAATAATCTCATCATTATTAAATGCAGGCATACCAAAACCAAGTTTCATCACTTCAATACACTCATTCATGAAACGAGCATCTAAACCTGCATGGTAACGTACAGTTAGATTAGGTTGCGGTAGATGGGTTTGTGCAACTGATTTTAATACCAAATAAGATAATGGATTAACTGCATCCTTCTTATCTCGAGTCTGTCCACCAATTGTAACATTTTGATATAAAGGACTTCCTGCTGAAGAAAATGTATGTGCTTGACTGCGAACCTTATTAATTGTGATTGTTTTAATCCAAAGATTTGTTAGACGTTCAACAATACTATCTTCTGTTTCTTTACCACTTTCTAAATCAGACTTCACATATGGATACATATATTGATCAAAACGACCATATGAAAGAGAGTGACCATTAGATTCAATTTGTAAAATACATTGAATAAACCAGACTGATTGAATAGCTTCTGCAAAAGTAGTTGCCGGTTCATATGGTACTCTAGAACAAATGTCTGCAATCTCAAGTAATTCTTTCTTACGTTTAGAATTTGCATTTTCGGCTAAACTTTTAGCAAGATTAACAAAGCGATTCGCATATACTTTAATAGCATCGATTACGATAAATATAGAGTCGTAAAAATGATATTTATCAATACTTGCTGGATCTGTTAAATCTAGAGCTGCTTTCGCTTTACGAGCTCGCTCTTCAAAACCTCTTAAACCAAATTGCAACAGTTTCTGATAATTAACTGCTAAGTGAGCATCTCCAGAATTCATCTTACCTTCCATACCAAAGAATCCTGTTTCCATATAAACAGACACTTCTTCAGGTAGCAATGCACCAGCTCTAGCACGTAAATTATTATTTTCCCAAAATTGAGCAATGCTTCTAAGTTGTTCTTTTGTTTCTTCTGTAATATAGAAAACATCTCCATCACGCTTTTCAAAAAGATCCAACTCATTGAGAACAAATTCTAGTGTATATTCTGGAAAAATAGGAGCATCTTTATTTGAAGAAGCTTGATTTCCCGCAATCATAGATTCTTCTTCGATATAGATAGTCATATTTTCCAAAATTTCTTTCAGCATATAGGCACGTTTTAGGACATTAGGTTGTTCCTTGTATCGATCATAAGCGCGTGTTGCTAGAACTGCTCTCTCAGCATCAATATAAGGTTTTTTATTTAAGACATCTTCTCGATATTTGTTCATCCTTTCAGTAAGGCTACCAAAATATTCTGTCTTGATTGTCGTTCTTGCTACTTCTGTATTTACCATAATAAGTACCTTTCTTTCGAAAATATTTTTGTTTCTTTCGAAAATATATTACCTAATTTTTTAAAAAATTTCAAGCTATTAACTAGAAAAACTTTAACTCTCTAATATTTAGCACAAATGTGTGTGTTTAATGATAATACACAAATGTTTTTTTACATTTATCAAACTTCATTCTGATAAGCTAATCGATCCTGTACTTTAAAGAATGGGAAATAAACTAATGTAGACATCGCTAATATCACTAGTTGAGTAATAACTCCTTGCCATCCACCAACCATAAATCCTGAAATAATAGCTGGAGTACTCCAAGGTAATGTAACTCCTGAGAATGGTTGCATGAAACCTGTTGCAATAGCTCCATATACTATAACAGCTGCAAGTACAGGAACAAGAATGAAAGGTACGAACATGACGGGATTCATAACAATTGGAAATCCAAATACAACTGGCTCATTTACGTTAAATATTGCTGGAAAAGCTGCTACTTTCCCTAACGCTTGGTACTGTTTCGATTTTGCTGCAAAAAGCATCGCAACTACAAGACCAAACGTAATCCCTGAACCAGATAGAATTAAAAATGAATCTAAAAACTGTTGAGTAACAATATGTGCTCCATTTTCTAATGATAGATTACCAGAGGCTAACATAGCTTTATTAGCATCAAGATTAGATAAAAGCAGAGCTGTCACTACTCCATTTACTACCGATTGCCCATGAACACCAAACCACCACAAAAATGATATAAAGAATGCAATTCCAATCGCACCATACAAAGATCCAGTTAAACCTTGCAATGGAACTTGAATAGCAGAATAAATCATTTCTATGAATGTTCCGCCATTAGTCAGTGATTTCGCTAAAATATATACAATCATAGATAATAAGAAAATTACAAATGCTGGAATCATTGCTTCAAACTGTTTCGAAATAGCTTGTGGAACTTGTTCTGGCATCTTAATAACAATTTTTCTCTTTATAAAGAAGGTATAAATACTTCCTACTACCAAACCTATAATGATAGCACCGATAATTCCTTGACCTCCAAACCAAACCTTACTAATAGCGTCCCCAATCGCCTCACCTTGTTTAGGGATATAAGATGACCTTAGCAAAATAAAGAATGCAGATACAGATAGAACTCCAGCTGGCAAAGCCTCTACTCCGCTATTCTTAGCATAAGAATAGGCAATTGAAAAACAAGAAATTAGACCCATAATAGCAAAAGTTCCTGAATATACTTGCATAAACGGCTCTGTCCAATTAGATCCAAGAACACTAGCAATGCTCTTATTTAAGCCTTCAAACGGCAATTGTCCCATAATCAAGAATAAACTACCAACTACTGTCAATGGCAAAATTGCTAACATACCATCTTTTAGAGCTATAATGCCACGCATATTCACAAACTTCATCATCGGTGCAATGATTTTTTGAACATCTATCTTTGCCATAATAAATCTCCTTCTCTTACCCACTAATCAAAGATAAGGCTAAATCTAATACTTTTTTCCCATCTAACATACCATAATCCATCATCGGAATAACAGCTATCGGAACATCACACTTATCACAAATTTCTTTTGATTTATCTAATGTATAGGCAACTTGAGGTCCCAATAGTGCAACATCTAGATTTGGCGCATAATCAGCTAATTTAGACTGAGAAAACGCTTCTATCTCTGCTTCAACTCCGCTAGATTGCGCTGCAATTTTCATATTATTTACAAGCATCCCAGTAGAAAATCCTGCTGCACAAAACAAACCAATCTTCACCATTGTATTTTCCTCCTCTATGTTAATAACAATGATAATACTCTAGTATTATTTTTTATGAAGTTCTTTTCTCAAACTAATAATTTCTTTAATTAAATTAATCTCCGTCATACTAGTCATGAGATGATCTTGTGAATGAACAAAGAGAGCTGTAATTTCTGTCTTTGTACCAGACGCTTCCTGTGCCAAGAATTTTGTTTGTAAATTATGAGCTTCTAATAAGGCAGCATCAGCTAACTGGATTTCTTCTTCACATCGTTCACATGTACCGTTTTTTATGTAATCTAACGCTTTATAAATATGTTGTTTCGCATCACCAGCATATAAAATTAAACCCATGATAATTTGATCAGGAACAATAATTTCCATAAATTCCTCCTCATTTCACTATGTAAAAAGCTTTTTTCATTTGAAATTTTAAAATTTTCTTTTGTAACTATAGAATACAACTACATAATAAAGTTGTCAATCTAAAAACAACATATAAACCATTTTTGTTTATATAAGCACAAATGTGCAATTGATTAAAAAGAAAAAACGATAAACTGATATCAGTCTATCATTTTCACTCGCATAAAATATTTCGAAAAGAAAAATCACCATCTTCTTCTAAAACTTTTAAAATTGTATTTTTATCTGTAATCAGATGATTTACTAGATTAGCACGCAAGACAGAAAGAATCGCAGATACTTTCGTATCACCGTAAGCAACAGCTAAACTTTGAGGAATATTTTTTAAATCTTCCAAAGAGATTGCTATCGTTCTTTCCTGTAAGTTCTCATAAACTTCTTTACCTTTTGAATCAAAGAATCGACAACAAATTTCCCCTACAGTTTTAACTTTTGTCAATTCTTTAAAGTCATCCTCTGTAAGCATGTCTAACCATTGATGTTTTCCTTTATTACTAAAATCACCAATCCCAACCACAACTATATCTAAATCTTTCCAACTATTTTTCAAATCTTCAAAATATCTTGATTGCAAAATACCATCTGCTAACAATTTATTTTCTTGCACAATTGTTGCATTCATAAATGTACACTCTCCATGAAATTTTCTAGACATTTCATAAATCAGTGTATTCACATGGTATTTAGCGTGTATGTGACTAGGACCACCTGCTAGAGGATAGAAGTGAACATTTCGGACACTTTTGCTGTGGATTAAATCTACTAAATTACTTAAACTTTTCCCCCAAGAAAAGCCAATTTTCATATTATCATCAATTAAATTCCTAAGGACACCTGCTGCAACTTGAGAAATTCTTTCAGATAAAATTGTTGGATTGTCATCAAATTCATTTGGAATAATTTCTAAACTTTCCAGACCATATTTTTCTTTTACATAATTTTCCAACTTAAACATATTGGTATCAAAATTCTCTATTTCAATTTTAACAATTCCTGCATTCCTTGCTTCTGTTAACATTCTACTAATAGAGGTTCTATAAATTCCTAATTTTGCTGCTATTTGTGACTGATTTAAGTTTTCAATATAATACAGATAAGCAATTTTAGAGAGTAGTTTATTCCTATCTTGATTCATACACTTAACCTCTTACGAAACTACCTTAACCATTATCCCAGCATTTTCTAATGTAGCTATATTTTGTTTAGAAAGTTTTTCGTCTGTTATTACTTCATAGACTTGACTTAAAGCAAATCTTCTTACTGTACCCCTTTTATCAAATTTACTTGAGTCAGTTAGCACAATGACTTTATCCGACGCTGCTGAAATATATTGAACTACCTCACTGCGCATTAAATCTTTTCCTGTAAAGCCCATCTCTTTATCGTAGCCATCTGTCCCAACAAAAGCTTGACGCACATGAAAAGTCCGTATCATTTCTTTTAATAAAGGTCCTACGGTAACCTGTGAATCTTTCTGAAACTCTCCACCAAGAACAATAACACGACATGAATCATGACCTCTTACAAAATTTGCTATAAAAAATGAATTTGTTACAATAGTGACATTTCTTTTTTGCTTGCAAATTTCCTCAGCAAGTAAAGCACAGGTTGAACCAGATTCTATCATTATTGTTTCATTATCTGATACCAATTTTACTGCTTCTTGAACAATTTTTCTCTTAATTTCATAATTAATTGACAAGCGTACATTTAAGTCATCTCCACTATTTAACACAGCATATCCATGCTCTCTGTGTAATAAGCCTTTTGACTCTAATTTATCTAAATCTTTTCTAATCGTTACTTTCGATACATTTAATTTTTCCGATAATGTATTAACATCAATCTTTTCATATTCTGATACTAATTTAATAATTTGTTCCAATCTTTTCATTTTACACCTCCGTTTTATTCTACCAAAATAAAAAGCAAAAAACAACAAATTAAACTTTCGTTCGTAATTGTTTTTCTTTCGTTTTTGTGATAGGATAGAATTATAAAGAGGAGGAACTCTTATGGAAATATCTAAAGGAATTATTTTTAATATTCAACACTTTTCAATTCATGACGGTCCGGGTATTCGTACAACTGTTTTTTTAAAAGGATGTCCTCTGCGCTGCCCATGGTGTTCTAATCCTGAATCTCAAAAAATGAAACCTGAAAAAATGAAAGATGCTCAACGTGAGAAATTCACCTTAGTCGGTGAAGAGAAAACTGTAGAAGAAATTATTACAGAAGTATTGAAAGACAAGGAATTTTACGAAGAATCCGGTGGGGGGTTAACTTTATCTGGAGGTGAAATATTTGCTCAGTTTGAATTTGCTAAAGCCATCTTAAAGTCAGCTAAAGAACATCACATACACACTGCCATTGAAACCACTGCCTTTGTTGATCATGAAAAATTTGTTGATTTAATCCAATATGTGGATTTTATCTACACAGACCTAAAACATTATAATTCTATAAAACATAAAAAAGTGACTGGGGTTTTTAATCAAATGATTATAAAAAACATTCATTATGCTTTTTCTCAACATAAAACTATCGTTTTAAGAATCCCAGTTATCCCTGATTTTAACAATAGTTTAGAGGATGCAGAAGAATTCGCTACTCTATTTAACTCATTAAATATCGACCAAGTTCAACTACTCCCTTTTCATCAATTTGGTGAAAACAAATATCGTTTATTAAATCGGAAATATGAAATGGATGGAGTCAACGCACTTCATCCTGAAGATCTTATTGATTATCAAAAGGTATTTCTGAACCATCATATTAATTGTTATTTCTAGTTCATTTCCTTGAAATGCTCTAGCTATTTGCAGATAACAAGCATCTATAATACATACTTAACTTTTCAAAAGGTTTAGCTAAAAAATTTTAGCCAAACCTTTTCTATTTTACCTTGCTCTAGAATTTTTAAACTGCTATACTTATAACAAAAAACCCTTCCAAGGAGGTAGCGGATGTCTCATTCCTTTAAAAAATCTCTCCAAAAAGAAATTCTCCATAGAAGCTCTATCGCAGCCTTTGTGACCTCACTTTTACTACTCATTTTACTTTTTGGTTTTTCCTATTTTTTACAAAAGCAGCAACTCTCCAAAGATACGAGACAGATTGTCAAACAAGTTCAAGAGATGAAAGAAGCAAATAGTGATCTCCTAACCACTATGAACCATAAAATGATTCCTGGATTTTTGGATGGCAAACACACAGAGAGAGAAGTCTTTAGCTTATTTTACGAGACAAAAGCTAAATTAAAACTTAGTTCTGACCTCATTATCCTAAGTGATACAGGTGAATTGCTATTTAGTACCAATCGAAATCATCAAGAAAGTATTTTATCTCCCTACTATCTAAAACTGCTCATTCAAAATCCTTCTCAAGAAAAAGTTACAGAAAAAATTGCACTCTCTTCAGATAAGCAACATTACACACTCTTTATCAAACCACTACTTCAAAACCAACGAGTTAAGGCCTATACTATTGCTTTCGTAAATGAGAATGATTTCATCTCAAGTTTCCCAATGATCAATTCCAAATACATCATTACCGATAGCTTTGGAAATATGTTTTCCAACAATACAAATCAATTTACTCGTTCCACTCTTGAAAAATTTGATGAAAAACTCCTACACTCTCGCACCCACTGGTATGCGAATGAACCGCTTATTGTTCAAAAAGAAAAAGTCGGTGCTATTTTTTCAATCTATACTTTTCAATCCTTTTTTCCCATTCCTAGCTTACTCGGTCTAGCCTCCATTCTCA
>NZ_JUQO01000024.1 GCF_001074635.1 Streptococcus mitis | reverse complement strand
TCACTGACAGATTTATTGTTTTTTCATTGTTCAGTACTATAACCTTAGTTATAGCGCCCTGCACATTGGTTCGTCTTGTTCAGTTTTCAAAGGTCTTTGTCACTCGCTTCTCTCAAGCGACAACTATATTAGTATATCACAGTCGCTTTCGCCTGTCAACACTTTTTTGAAACTTTTTTTAATTTTTTTCAATCAGTATTTCTTCTGCAATATACCATAGTCCGTACGGGATTCGAACCCGTGTTACCGCCGTGAAAAGGCGGTG
>NZ_JUQO01000196.1 GCF_001074635.1 Streptococcus mitis | reverse complement strand
GTCAATTTGATCTTTTCAATTTTTACCTTTTCTTTATCCCAGTAGTTTGGATTTTTCTCGTATTCGATTAACGATTTAGAAGTCAAGGTCTTCAAGATATAAGGACCATTGTAAAGAATACCTGCTGGAGTAACTGCTCCATAATCTTTACCTGATGCCTTCAAAAACTCTTCATTTACAGGCAACATCGTCGCTGTTGTAACTTTAGAATTCCAGAAACTTTCTGGTTTGTTTAGGGTATATTCAACTGTATAATCATCCAAGGCCTTAACACCAACTGTAGAGAAATCATTGGTCTCACCAGTCATGTAGGCATCCAAGCCCTTAATTGAATTTTGGATGAGAGAGACACCGTCTGACTTACCGTCAGCTACGTGTTTCAATCCTGTTACAAAGTCATGGGCTGTTACTTCTGCATATTCTTCACCTTCAGAAGTGTACCATTTAACTCCTTTACGAAGTTTGTAGGTATAAGTCAACCCATCTTTTGACACAGACCAATCCTCAGCCAAGGAAGGAATAACATTTCCGTACTGGTCGTTTTCCATCAAGCCATCAACCACGTTCCCGATGACATCTGTTGTAGATGTACGAGTCGCTATACTATAGTCCAAAGATGCTGGATCTACTGCATAGACATATGAAAATGTTGTCGGTGCATCTGCTTCTTTATCAGCTTTTCCACAAGCCACTAAAAGAGCTGTTGTGCTCAGGACCACTCCTGCTGTTAAGAGCCACTTTTTCGATTTCATCAAAAATCTCCTTTTGTTTATTTTAATCTACTTTTACAATCCAACCTTCTGGCGCTTCAATATCACCAAACTGAATACCTGTCAATTCATCATAAAGTTTACGAGTCACAGGGCCAACTTCTGTTTCACTATAGAATACATGGAAATCATCACCGTGCTGAATTCCACCAATTGGCGAAATAACTGCTGCTGTACCACAGGCACCTGCCTCTACAAAACGGTCAAGGTTATCAATTGGGACATCCCCCTCAATAGGAGTCAAGCCCAAGCGGTGTTCTGCCAAATAAAGCAAAGAATACTTAGTAATAGATGGCAAGATAGAAGGACTCAATGGTGTTACAAACTCATTGTCAGCTGTAATTCCAAAAAAGTTAGCTGAACCGACTTCTTCAATCTTTGTATGAGTTGATGGGTCTAGATAGATAACATCTGAGAAATGACGTGATTTCGCCAATTTCCCTGGCAAGAGACTGGCAGCATAGTTCCCACCAACCTTAGCCGCACCTGTACCATTTGGAGCCGCACGGTCGTATTCATCCTGAATCAAGAAGTTGGTTGGAACCAAACCACCCTTAAAATAATTTCCAACTGGCATAGCAAAGATGGTGAAAATATATTCCTCTGCTGGTTTAACCCCAATAATATCTCCAACACCAATCAAAAGTGGACGAAGATAAAGGGTTCCACCTGTTCCATATGGTGGTACGTATTCTTCATTCGCGCGGACAACTGCCTTACAAGCTTCTACAAACATGTCTGTCGGAACTTGTGGCATCAAGAGACGATCACAAGTACGTTGCAGACGTTTAGCATTTTCGTCAGGACGGAAAAGTTGAACACTACCATCCTTAGTACGGTAAGCTTTCAAACCTTCAAATGCTTGTTGACCATAGTGAAGACTTGGAGAAGACTCTGAAATATGCAAGGTTGCATCTTCTGTAAGTTCTCCTTGATTCCATTGTCCATTTTTAAAATGAGCAATATAGCGATAAGGTAATTTCATATAGGAGAAACCAAGGTTTTCCCAATCAATCGTTACTGTCATATTCCACTCCTTATTCTAAAAACCTATTTCTTATATTCTACACTTTTTTTCTAAAATAGCAAGTATATTTTGTAATTTTCAGAAAATTTCTTCAATAAAAAGAACCAGCTCTTAGAACTGATTCCTTCTACAAGTGAAAAATTAGTTATTTTCAACTTTTTCATCGTATTTTGGTCTTAGTGTTGTACCTGAGTTAATAATTGTACGTTTTTGAACAAGAGGAAGGTCTGTGCGATTATAAACTGTACGCCATGGTTCCCAAACAAGACCTGTTTTTTCTTGAATCTTCACGCGTATATTACGTACATTTCCTTTAAATTGAAGTTCAGTTTGGAAGCCAGCTGTTCTGTTTTTACCATTATCTTCCCATTGACGTGAGCGAATGCTTTCAACTCCATCCTTATCATAAGTTACTTCATCCCAGTAAACATAGTAACGAGCGATATAAGCTCCCTTATGATGTAAATTGAGGTAACCATTTTTATATGAAGTCACTTTAGTTTCAATGTAGTCTGTATTGCTTTGAATTGTGGCTACTTGATTATCTTTCAAGAATGCAGTCTTATAAGAAATTGGAACAGCAGGGTTTTGTGTACTGAAAGTAGCTCCTTCTTGAATCAATTTCTTCAAATCTTCTACTGTACCTGTCACAACACGTGCAGCGCCATCAGCATTTCCACCTACGATTGAAACTGTTACAGTTGTATTCTTCAAGACACGCGCCCATTCAGATTCTGGTTTAATAGGTACCCCTTTGATGACAGCATTAATTGCTGCTTTCAACTCTGTACTCTTGCTTGTTGTTTCAAATTTGACATACATTTGACGTCCGTATGAAACGCTTGACACGTATACAGGAGGTGTTTTGTCATCAATTCCACGTGCTTTCAATTGGTCAACCGTTACTCCTGGAGCAAATACATCTGATGGATTTTTTGGAGCATCAAAGTTAGCAGTATAGTAAATTTGTTTAAAATCAACAACTTCAACTTGTTTTTCACCCTTGTTCACAGCCTCAAAGTCAATTTTCAAATTAACACCGACTTTTTCAAAATCACTTCCGAATTTTGCTTTCAATTGATTCATGCTGTAAGCAGAAGTTGATTCGTACTGCATACGTGCTGGAGAAGGATTTTTCGCAGCATATTTTTCATGCCAACGATTTAACAAGGTATTCACACCTTCCTGCATACCACTTACAGTTGGATTAGCATCTACATAGCTATCTCCGCCTACCATTCCTGGTAAATCAACACTAATTCTACCTTTGCTACGATCTAAACTAATTTGTTGTGGTTTATTTTCTAGGAGGTCTTGATTTGCTTTAAACAAAGCACCTAGGAAGATATCTCCGTTACCATTAATGGCAACATCTGCAGAACCATTAGAAAGGTTTTTCTTCACTTTTTCTACAACCACAAATTCATTTCCTTGTTGTTTTGTGCTTGTATTAGTGTAATTTTCTAATGCTTCGCCTTTTCTAGTTAAAATATTTAGTTTATCGTAATTTAAACCAAATAAATAGTTATTTAGTTCTGCAGTAAAGTCTGTTTTTGCTTTGCTTTCTGTTTTAACTTGGTTTTCTGTTTTCTTATCTGCTACTACTTTTTCTTCTTTTACAGCACGATATACTTCAACTTCTGCCAAACTAAGAGGAGTTTTAGATTTATTTAATTCAATTTTTACATATCGTGCATTAACTCCTGAGAATTGAACATCAACTGTTGGTTGATTGTTTAAGCTATCGACATGTTGACGAGTTACTTCCTTACCATCTTTATCTAACAAAATAACATCAAAATTAGATAAACGATTTGCTACATCCCCATCTCCACGATTGTAAATACGAACAGTTCCCACACCTTCTTCTTTTGCTAGATCAACTTTCCACCAAGAATGATCTTGAAAATTTGTATGAGTAACTGAGTGATGTCTGTAGTTATTATCTCGATTGCCGTCAACCGCTCTAGAAGCATCTGCATCGTAATAAGTCGAACTCTGACTTGCAGACTTATGAGCAGCGATATTTTCACCAGCAACTGCAGCAACGCTTGGTTCTGTTGCTTTTACTACATTTGTTTGAAATACAAGGCCAGAACCTAGCAAAAATGTTGCAATGGCAACACCACATACTCCAACGCTACGTTTACGAATAGAAAAACGAAATCCTTTATCTTGTTTGTTTTGAGACATACAAAACTCCTATATATATTTGAACGAATTATTTCTTGAACGCGCTTTCTTGAAACAATAAGAGTATAACATAAAAATATTATAGATGCAATCGTTTTCTTAAAAAATTATTATTTTTTATTATCTAAACTTGTATAGTTGCCCATATGTTACTAATTTCACATTCAAATATCAAGTGGTCTATACCACTAAAAATAAGAAAACGAGCAGGCTTACGTCCCTATCAGTTGGGAATCAGCACTGTTCGTTTTTGTATATATAATCAAATTTAACTCTTAAATCTATGCCTTAAGAAATTTCTCAATGAAAAGCTTTTCATTGTTGTTTATCATCTCTTAGATTCAAATTCTGTATAAGCTTCCTGAAGATAGGCATCAAAAACTTCTTCATCCGAAATCGTGTCAGAGATGAAGCTACCATTACTTGTGCGTTCTGACAGGTTCAAGTCTTGTAATCGACTTTCATAGATCGTTCCTTTGTTAGATTGAACAAACAGAGTTTGGTCATTCCCGTCCACTTCTGTACTGAAGAGATCACCAACGAAGCCTTGTTCTGCAACTACTCCTGCTAAGAAGACACGATGCGGTTTGTTTTTCAACTCACGCAAGACTTGTAGTCCTCGTTTGGCACGGCTTGTTGCTGGAATTTCCTCAATAGAAACACGTTTCAAACTTCCACGTTGGGTCAAGAGGTAGAAGGATGAGGTATTACAGATAAAGGCAGATTGAAGGACATCATCTTCTTTCAAATTCATAGCCTTGACACCTGCAGCCTTGGCACCGACAACTGGAACCTCTTCGATATTGAAACGAAGCGCATAACCATTTTGACTTATCAAGAGAACATCATCCAGTTTAATCGGAGCTACTGCCACAATCTGGTCTGTCTCGTCTTTGAGCTTAGCATACTTGACAGACTTAGATTTATAGGTCCGCCATGGAGTGAACTCTTTTCGCTCTACACGCTTGATTTGACCGAGACGGGTCGCAGCAAAATAGGTTGTCCCATCATCGAACTGATCCAGTACTTCCACATAGAGGATTTCTTCGTTAGTTTCAAAGTTTGTGATGGTTTGGCTCAGATGCTCTCCGATATCCTTCCAGCGAATATCAGCCAATTCATGGATTGGTCGATAAATGACATTTCCAAGACTTGTGAACATCAAGAGATGCTGGGTTGTCTTGGCAGATTGAACAAAGATCAAACGGTCATCATCACGTTTGCCAATTTCTTCCAAGGTGGAAGCCGCAAAGGAACGAGGGCTGGTACGCTTGATGTAACCTGCCTTGGTCACGCTGACGTAGGTATCTTCCTCGGCGATCAGACTAGCTGTATCAATCTCGATTGCTTTCGCAGTGTCTTCTAAAGTACTCAAACGTGGAGTCGCAAACTTCTTCTTGACCTCACGAAGCTCTTTCTTCATGAGATTGTACATAGTCCGCTCATCACCGATAATAGCCGCCAGCATGGCAATCTTTTCACGAAGTTCTGCTTCTTCTTCCTGCAAGACAACTACGTCTGTATTGGTCAAACGGTAAAGTTGCAAGGTAACGATGGCCTCAGCCTGCTCCTCTGTAAAGTCATAGCTGACCTTGAGATTTTCCTTAGCGTCAGCCTTATTCTCAGAAGCACGGATAAGAGCAATGACTTCATCCAAAATCGAAATCACGCGAATCAAACCTTCGACGATATGGAGACGTTTCTCAGCCTTTTCCTTGTCAAAGCGTGAACGCGCCAAAATCACTTCTCGACGGTGGGCGATATAGCTAGACAAGATTGGGACAATCCCGACCTGACGAGGTGTGAAATTGTCAATCGCCACCATGTTAAAGTTGTAGTTGATTTGCAGATCAGTGTATTTGAAAAGATAATTAAGAACAAGCTCCGTATTAGCGTCTTTTTTGAGCTCAATAGCGATTCGAAGACCGTCACGGTCAGACTCATCGCGAACCTCAGCAATACCAGCCACCTTGTTATTGACACGAACATCATCGATTTTCTTGACTAGATTGGCCTTGTTGATTTCATAAGGAATCTCAGTAATAACGATTTGTTCCTTACCACCTTTTAGCTTTTCAATCTCAGTCTTGGAACGAACAACCACGCGCCCCTTACCAGTTTCGTAGGCTTTCTTGATTTCGTCACGCCCTTGGATAATTCCTCCAGTCGGGAAGTCTGGTCCAGGCAAGAATTCCATAAGTTTATCAACCTTGGCAGTTGGGTGGTCAATCATGTAAACAGCAGCATCAATGACCTCAGCCAAATTATGGGGAGGAATGTCTGTGGCATAACCAGCCGAAATCCCAGTCGAACCATTGACTAAAAGGTTTGGAAAGGCTGCTGGCAAAACTGTCGGCTCTTTCTCCGTATCGTCAAAGTTCCATGCAAAAGGAACAGTCTTTTTCTCGATATCCTGAAGAAGATAGCCAGCAATCTCAGACAAACGCGCCTCGGTATAACGCATAGCTGCAGGCGGATCTCCGTCCATAGAACCGTTATTACCGTGCATTTCAACTAGAATCTCACGATTTTTCCAATCTTGTGACATACGAACCATGGCATCATAGATAGAAGAATCCCCGTGTGGGTGGAAATTCCCCATGATGTTACCGACAGACTTGGCCGACTTACGGTAACTCTTGTCAAAGGTATTTCCATCCTTATTCATCGAATAAAGAATACGACGCTGAACCGGCTTCAATCCATCACGAATATCTGGCAAGGCCCGGTCTTGAATAATGTACTTGGAGTAGCGACCAAAGCGCTCTCCCATGATGTCCTCTAGGGACATATTTTGAATGTTACTCATATAGGATACAAAGCCCGAAAAATGCAAAGTGAAAATAGAAAATTCTTGAAGTAAGCAAGCTCACCAGAGAATTTATCTTTTTCACGCATCATTTAGGGCGTGTTCAACTCCTTTCAAAGAATGTAGAGTAGATTTTATAGATAGGGTGTTCAGTTACTATAAAGAACCAAACTATCCTTCTGTAGTTTAATGTGTTTAAAATGCGTTGCTTCAGTTAATAAGAAATTTCACATAGCATTCAGGGCGTGTTCAACTCCTTTCGAAGAATGGAGAGTAAATATTATGGAATAAGAAAAAATATAGAGTAAGTAAGTTTCATACAATTCCTGTATCGTCATTTCCACTTGAAATGTCTACTCCACAAATCCTCGTTTATATTTGATATGGCTGGCTATATTGCTATCTACATCTTTCCTATCCCAAAGTTGGAGTTCCCATGGGTAATAAAAATTACTTTTATTTTTAAAATAGATATGAATACCGACATAGCCATCTTTATCACGTAAATACCAGTTTTTTAGTCCGTACAGCTCTTGCCAATCATCTAGTTTCTCCATAACTTGAGCTATCTCTTTGGAACTTAAAATCATACGAGCACCAAAAATATCATTAAGAATGGAATTCACAGGATAGCCCTCTTGACGCTCTGAAAAACGTGTAATTTTATCTAAAATAGACTCAGAAGTTTTAACACGATAAACATAGGCAATATCTTGGACATCCGCTTTCATCAGATAATCATTAATTGACTCATGTAAATTCAGACGGTAGGCCAAAATCGCTTTAGTCGGAACTTTTGAAAAGGTATGCTTGAGATTGATTTTTTCCACCTTACCCGTTTCAAAATAATCTTTAGAATATTCTCGATGAATACGATTAATCTCTGTAATGAGGCGTTCCACTTTTTCAATCATGAGTCTTCTCCTCTCGCTTTTTCATTTTTCCAGTTATTCCCAAACTTCTTCACTCTTTCCTCAGCATACTCAATCATCTTCTCAGCCACTTCTTTATCGTAGTCAAAGCCCAGCTTTTGAGCAAGTCTTTGAGCTTCTCTATGGAAAAGTTGCATCGTAGCCAATAAAGACTGAGTGATTTTATCTATACTTGAAAAATCAAGCAAATCTGAGAATTCCTTTTCTTTCTCAGTGGGTAAATAGTTAAAAAGATACTTATAATTCTTGCCTATGTCGACTACTCCCCTATTACTTGCAACCTGCCAAGCCAAAATTTTCAAGAATTCTTGTTGACAAATGCCATAGAGATGGTCAGTCGCGTAGATGAGCTGATTCCGACAAATCCCTTTAACCACGTAAGATGATACCCACCAAAATTCATTACAGGATTTTACAAAATTCGTTTCAGTAGCTGGGCTTGTCCAGTAACGTTGAGGACTTGGGAAATAGGGAACAAATAAGCCCTTAGTGTCCTCTAGCACCGTGAAATCCGCTTCGCTTTCTACCCACTCTTGAATGTGGTCTTTGGGGCAGAGGGTTAAATCAATCCGATTGCCATCTTCAAAGAGCATGAGATAAAGACGACGGTGATCAAGCAGGACATGCTGCTCGATAATGCGTTTGCCAAACTGGTCCAACCAAGCAAGGTCACTCGTCAAATTATCTAAGTCGTCCACGACATAAACAACATCATAGTCTTGAAACTCGTCTTTTGGCGCTTTTGTACCCGTTCGTGAACCAGACATAGCGACAGCTTTGACTTGTAAAGTTTTGGCAGTCTGTAAAATCAGATCTAGCATTTCTGTTTCAGCTCTCATGTTGATACCCATTCATTAAAAAGTGACTTAAAACACCGTCGCTTCTTCTAGCGTAAACTTGACATTGTCCTCAATCCACTTACGGCGTGGTTCGACCTTGTCACCCATGAGGACATTGACGCGACGTTCTGCGCGGGCTAGGTCTTCAATCGTAACACGGATGAGGGTACGGGTTTCTGGGTTCATAGTTGTTTCCCAGAGCTGATCCGCATTCATCTCACCAAGCCCCTTGTAACGTTGAAGGGTCGCTCCTTTACCAAACTGCTTGCGGAGTTCTTCTAGTTCTCCGTCTGTCCAAGCGTAAGCTACTTCTTCTTTCTTGCCTTTACCTTTGGACATCTTGTAAAGAGGCGGAAGGGCGATGTAGACATGACCTGCCTCAACTAACGGACGCATGTAGCGGTAGAAAAATGTCAAGAGCAAGGTCTGGATATGGGCACCATCGGTGTCCGCATCGGTCATGATAATGATCTTGTCATAGTTGGCATCTTCAATAGAGAAGTCTGCCCCAACACCCGCACCGATGGTATAAATCATAGTGTTGATTTCCTCATTTTTGAGGATATCTGCCATCTTGGCCTTGGCTGTATTGATAACCTTACCACGAAGGGGCAAGATAGCCTGAAACTTACGGTCACGGCCTTGTTTAGCAGAACCGCCAGCAGAGTCCCCCTCGACTAGATAGAGTTCATTCTTAGCAGGATTCTTGGACTGGGCTGGGGTCAATTTCCCAGACAACAAGCCCTTATCTTTCTTATTTTTCTTCCCATTTCGGCTCTCATCACGCGCCTTACGTGCCGCTTCGCGAGCATCTCGCGCCTTGATAGCCTTGCGTATGAGGTTAGAAGCCAATTCTCCATTTTCCATAAGGAAGAAGGTCAACTTGTCAGCCACAATTCCATCCACAACGGGACGGGCAAGAGGGCTTCCTAGCTTATCCTTGGTCTGTCCTTCAAACTGGAGGTGTTCTTCTGGAACCAAGATAGAAAGAACGGCCGCTAGTCCCTCACGATAGTCTGAACCTTCAAGGTTTTTATCTTTTTCCTTGAGAAGCCCCGTCTTACGCGCATAGTCATTCATGACTTTAGTAATAGCAGACTTGAGTCCTGTCTCATGTGTTCCACCGTCCTTGGTACGAACGTTATTAACAAAGGACAGAATGTTATCTGAAAATCCATCATTGTACTGGAGAGCTACTTCCACTTGGAAACCATTATCTTCCCCTTCAAAGTAAAGAACTGGCGTTAAGGTCTCCTTGTCTTCGTTCAGATAAGAAACAAAATCTTGTACCCCATTCTCATAGTGGAATTCAATCGCTTCATCTGTTCGCTTATCTGTCAGAGACAAGGTCACATTTTTCAAGAGAAAGGCTGACTCATTGAGGCGTTCTGAAATGGTATTGTACTTGAAGTCTGTCGTAGAAAAGATAGTCGCATCCGGCATGAAGGTGACTTTGGTACCTGTCTTAGACTTGGGTACTGTACCGATTTTCTTTAAGGTCGTAACAGGTTTTCCACCATTTCCAAAACGTTGCTTATAGATTGCCCCGTCACGGGTAATTTCAACTTCCAGCCAACTTGAAAGAGCGTTAACAACGGAAGAACCCACCCCGTGGAGACCACCAGATGTCTTGTAGCCACCCTGACCGAATTTTCCTCCAGCATGAAGAATGGTAAAGATAACCTCAACAGTTGGAATTCCCATAGCGTGCATACCTGTCGGCATACCACGTCCGTGGTCTTGAACCGTTAAACTGCCGTCTTTATTAATGGTCACATCAATACGGTCACCAAATCCAGACAAGGCCTCATCGACTGCATTGTCGACGATTTCCCAGACTAGGTGATGGAGACCTGCCCCATCGGTCGATCCGATATACATCCCTGGACGTTTTCGAACCGCATCCAACCCTTCTAGCACCTGAATGGCGTCATCATTATAATTGTTAATATTGATTTCCTTTTTTGACACAAGAAACCTCCTATTCGTTCATCTTTACTATTCTACAGGTTTTCCAAGGATTTTGCAAAATTTTTCTTTCTCCGATGTGACAATTTCAGAAGAGATTCTCTGCCTTTCTTCTCCATTTCATGATATAATAGGAGTATGATTACAATAGTTTTATTAATCCTAGCTTATCTGCTGGGTTCGATTCCGTCTGGTCTCTGGATTGGACAAGTATTCTTTCAAATCAATCTGCGCGAGCATGGTTCTGGAAATACTGGAACAACCAATACTTTCCGCATTTTAGGCAAGAAAGCGGGTATGGCAACCTTTGTAATTGACTTTTTCAAAGGAACCCTAGCAACACTTCTTCCAATTATGTTTCATCTGCAAGGCGTTTCTCCTCTCATCTTTGGACTTTTAGCTGTCATTGGCCATACCTTCCCTATCTTTGCAGGATTTAAGGGAGGCAAGGCTGTCGCAACTAGTGCTGGAGTGATTTTCGGATTTGCTCCTGTCTTCTGTCTCTACCTTGCAGTTGTTTTCTTTGGAACCCTCTATCTTGGTAGTATGATTTCGCTATCTAGTGTCACAGCATCTATCGCGGCTGTCATCGGAGTTCTACTCTTTCCACTTTTTGGTTTTATCCTGAGTCACTATGACCTTCTCTTCGTCGCTATTATCTTAGCACTTGCTAGTTTGATTATCATTCGTCATAAGGATAATATCGCTCGTATCAAAAACAAGACTGAAAATTTAGTCCCTTGGGGATTGAACCTAACCCATCAACATCCTAAAAAATAAAACGCCAGTTTGAATGAACTGACGTTTTTTTGTATACTTATTTTGATTTGATATAGTTGATACCATCTGCTTTTGGTGCGACTGCTTTTCCAAAGAAGGCTGCCAAGACAAGAATTGTCAAGACATAAGGTGCGATTTGAAGATAAACTGTTGGCACACCTTGTAGGAATGGCAATTGAGAACCGATAACAGCCAAACTTTGTGAAAGTCCGAAGAATAGACTAGAAAGCATGGCTCCGATTGGATTCCATTTTCCGAAAATCATCGCAGCAAGAGCGATAAATCCAGGTCCAACAATAGTTGTTACTGAGAAGTTAACTGAGATGGATTGAGCATAAATCGCTCCACCAATTCCACCTAGGAAACCTGAAATGATAACCCCTAAATATCTCATTTTGTAGACATTGATTCCCAAGGTATCCGCTGCTTGAGGATGTTCACCTACAGAACGAAGACGAAGACCAAAGCGAGTCTTAAAGAGGATAAACCAAGCAAGGAATGAGAAGGCAATCGCGATATAACCTAGCAGACTTGTTGACTTGAAGAAGATATCACCGATAACTGGGATATTTGCCAAGACTGGGAAATCAAAACGTCCAAAAGTCTGACTTAGGTTGTCGGTTTGTCCTTTGTTATAAAGGACTTTCACTAAGAAAACAGCCAAGGCTGGCGCCATCAAGTTCAATACCGTACCGCTGACAACATGGTCTGCACGGAAATGAACCGTCGCTGCTGCGTGGATGATAGAGAAGAGGCCTCCAACCAATCCTGCTACAAGCAAGGATAGCCATGGAGTTGCTGCTCCAAATTGTTCTGCAAATTCAAGGTTAAAGACGACTCCAGAGAAGGCTCCCATAACCATAATTCCTTCAAGGCCGACGTTTACCACACCACTACGTTCAGAGAAAACACCACCGATACTTGTAAAGATGAGGGGGGCTGAGTAAATCAGCATAGAAGACACCAAGAGGGTGAGCAAGGTTGTAATAGACATCTTTACTTACCTCCTTTAACTTGTTTTTTCGGTTTGACAAAGCGTTCGATAAGGTAATGAACACTGACAAAGAAGATAATAGACGCTGTTACAATGCTGACAAGCTCAGACGGTACCTGCGCCGCATTCATACCTGGGGCTCCAACTTGGAGAACACCAAATAGGAAGGCTGCAAATAGAATACCAATTGGTGAGTTAGCCGCAAGCAGACTAACCGCCATCCCGTTAAATCCGACAGCTAATGATGCCCCTTGAACATAGACGTTCTGGAAGGTTCCAAGCCCTTCAACAGCTCCACCAAGACCTGCCAAGGCACCTGAAATAATCATTGAGAGGATAATCGTTCTTTTTGCAGAAATACCAGCATATTCTGAAGCATGTGGATTAAGACCAACCGCACGGATTTCAAAACCAAGAGTTGTTTTCTTGAGCATGAACCAAATAACTGCAACAGCAATGAGAGCAAAGAAAATACCAATATTCATCCGCGAATTACCAGTCAACTCAGCCAACCAAGGTGTCTGGTAAGTTGCATTAGCCCCAACACGAATGGTCGAATCTGTACTTTGCATGAAGTCTTTAGGGAAAGCATGGATAAAGGCATTTCCTACATACAAGACGATGTAGTTCATCATGATGGTCACAATGACCTCTGACGTCCCTAGATAGGCTCTCAGAATACCCGGAATTGCTCCGACAATTCCTCCAGCAATCAAGGCAATCACGATGGTTGCTAGAATCATCAAGGGACGCGGCATATCAGGATGCGATAAGGCAAACCAACCACTGAGAATCCAACCAGCCAAAGCCTGACCAGGAAGTCCGACGTTAAAGAAACCAGCTCGACTGGCAACGGCAAAACCAAGACCAATCAAGACCAGAGGACCCATAGCACGGAAGATTTCCCCAATCCCACGTAGACTACCAAAGGCTGTATAGAACAATTCTTCGTAGCCCCAAATAGCATCATAACCAAAGATCCACATAACAATGGCTCCGAGTAAAATTCCTAGAAATACAGAAATCAAGGGAACCGAAATTTGTTGTAATTTTTTAGACATCACTCTTCTCCTTTCCCAAGTTTCCACCAGCCATCAAGACACCAAGTTCTTGTTTATTGGTTGCTTCTGGTGATACAATACCTTGAATCTTACCATCGTGGATAACGGCAATGCGGTCTGAGACGTTTAAAATCTCATCCAATTCAAAGCTGACAACTAGAACAGCCTTACCATTATCACGCTCTTCAATCAAGCGCTTGTGGATATATTCAATGGCACCGACATCCAAACCACGAGTTGGCTGGCTGACGATAAGGAGATCAGGATCACGATCAATTTCACGAGCAATAATTGCTTTTTGTTGATTTCCTCCTGAGAGTGCAGCTGCAGGAACAAATTCACTGGCAGCACGAACATCAAACTCTTCCATTAGCTTTTTAGCATAAGAAGTAATATTTGAATAGTTCAAAATTCCATTTTTACTATGTGGTTCTTTATAGTAGGTTTGAAGGGCAATATTTTCAGAAATCATCATTTCCAAAATCAAACCATCACGGTGACGGTCTTCTGGAACGTGCCCAACACTCAACTCTGTAATTTGTCGTGGGTGCAAGCCCACAATTGAATCACCTTTTAGCTCAATGCTACCAGATTCAACCTTGCGAAGACCTGTAATGGCTTGAATCAGTTCAGACTGACCATTCCCATCAATCCCCGCAATACCAACAATCTCTCCAGAACGAACATCCAAGGACAGATTTTTAACAGCTGGAACACCGCGGTTTTCATTGACCACCAAGTCTTTAATAGACAAGACCACTTCTTTTGGTTGAGAGGCTTGTTTCTCTGTTTTAAAGGAAACAGAACGTCCTACCATCATTTCTGCCAAATCAGCATTGGTAGCCCCTGCGATTTCGACAGTTTCAATTGATTTCCCACGACGGATAACTGTAACACGGTCAGAAACTGCTCGAATTTCATCCAACTTGTGGGTAATCAAGATAATTGATTTTCCTTCTTTGACAAGATTTTTCAAAATAGCCATCAACTCATCAATTTCTGATGGAGTCAAGACAGCCGTCGGTTCGTCAAAGATAAGGATATCAGCTCCCCGATAAAGGGTTTTTAAAATTTCTACACGTTGTTGGGCTCCGACTGAGATGTCTGCTACCTTGGCAGAAGGGTCAACAGCTAAGCCATAACGTTCAGAAAGAGCCTTGATTTCTTTGCTAGCTCCAGCGATATCTAGCACACCATTTTTAATCAATTCACTACCTAAAATGATGTTTTCAGCCACTGTGAAGGCTTCTACCAACATAAAGTGCTGGTGAACCATTCCGATTCCCAAGCTAGCTGCTTTAGATGGTGAGTCGAGGTTGACAACTTGACCGTTGACCACAATTTCACCACTGGTTGGTTCAAGAAGCCCTGCTAACATGTTCATGAGCGTGGACTTACCAGCCCCATTTTCTCCTAAAAGTGCATGAATTTCACCTTTTCGTAGGTGCAGGTTGATTTTGTCGTTGGCAATAAATTCACCAAACACCTTGGTAATATCACGCATCTCAATGACATTTTCGTGTGCCATGTGCTCTTCCTTTCAGAGTCTTATTTTATTTCAATAAAACTTGCTAGTTTATCTAGTAACAAGCTTTACTGAGACAAAATGACTTTGTCTCAACTCTTAAAAAGCGGCCGAGGGCCGCTTCCTAAGAAATGACTTCCATCCATTATTTTGCAGGAACTTTTACGCTTCCATCAAGGATTTTAGATTTAGCATCTTCGACAGCTTTTTTACCTTCTTCTGAAAGGTTTGTTACTGCCAAGTCAACCCCTTTATCTTTCAATGAGTAAACGATTACTTGACCACCAGGGAATTCACCTTTTTCTGCCTTGTTAGAAATATCTTTTACAGTTGTACCAACTTGTTTCAAAGTAGATACAAGAACAAAGTTTGATTCTTTACCATCTTTAGAAGTGTATTTACCTTCTGCTTCTTGGTCACGGTCAACACCGATAACCCAAACTTTTTCATTTTCAGGACGGCTTTCGTTAAGTGATTTTGCTTCTGCAAAGACACCTGCACCTGTACCACCAGCTACTTGGTAAACAACGTCTGCACCAGCTGCGTATTGTGCCGCTGCAATTGTTTTACCTTTGGCATTATCACCAAATGAACCAGCATAGTCAACTTGTACTTTGATAGATGAATCTACTGAGGCAACACCTGCCTTGAAACCAGCTTCAAAACGAGAGATAACTTCTGACTCCATACCACCTACAAAACCAACTTGTTTTGTCTTAGTTGTTTTTGCTGCAGCCACACCTGCGAGGTAAGCAGATTCATTATCAGCAAATGTTACACTAGCAACATTCTTTTTATCTTTAATCACATCATCAATCAAAACATAGTTCAAATCAGTGTGCTCTTCTGCTGCATCTTTAACTGCATTGTGAAGGGCAAAACCAACACCGAAGATTAGGTTGTAACTTCCAGCCGCTTGTTGCAAGTTGTTAGCGTAGTCAGCTTCACTTGTTGATTGGAAGTAAGTGAAACCTTTATCTTTTGCAAGATTGTGTTCTTTACCCCAAGCCTGCAAACCTTCCCAAGCTGATTGGTTGAATGATTTGTCATCAACACCACCAGTATCAGTGACGATTGCTGCTTTTGTCTTCACATCAGAAGATGAATCTGCCTTACGAGAAGAGCGGTTACCACATGCAGCAAGTCCAACTGCTGCCACTGCAACTAGGCCAAGACCTAGCCATTGTTTCTTGTTCATTACTGAACCTCCTAAATAAGATGTGCAACGATGTTGCAAGTATGGATTGGTTGGCCACAAGGACCGTGCCACTCAGAGAGCGACTCAGACTAATTTAAGTCTGTAAAAGAGTATGGAAGTAATTCCCCGACCGTCATCTCGACCGTCGATTTATCTTTTGCGACTAAGGTCACTTTTAGATCTTGTTCAAAAAATTCGACCATTACTTGGCGACAAGCACCACATGGCGAGATTGGTTTTTCAGTTTGTCCATAGACAATCAATTCGGAAAACTCTCTTTGGCCTTCGGAAACTGCTTTAAAAATCGCTGTACGCTCTCCGCAGTTGGTCAAAGAATAGCTAGCATTTTCGATATTCACTCCCGTGTAAACACTTCCGTCTTTGGCTACTAAAACTGCTCCGATAGGAAAGTGAGAATAGGGGACGTAGGCATATTTGCTGGTTTCAATTGCCAGTTCAATCAACTCAGTAGTCGCCATCAGCCAATTCTCCTTTTAAAATGGCTACCCCAGCTGACGTTCCGATACGGGTCGCCCCAGCTTCCACAAAGGCAAGAGCATCTGCATAAGAACGAGCTCCACCAGCAGCCTTGACACCCATATCAGGTCCAACTGTTTCACGCATTAATGTAACATCTGCTACCGTCGCACCACCAGTTGAAAAACCAGTAGATGTCTTAACAAAATCAGCTCCAGCTTTTTGAGCTAATTGGCAAGCCACAACTTTTTCTTGGTCTGTAAGAAGGCAAGCTTCAATAATGACTTTTACTAACTTGTCACCACTTGCTTCTACAACAACACGGATGTCCGATTCAACCAAATCAAGATTACCTGATTTGAGAGCTCCAACATTGATCACCATATCAATCTCATCTGCACCATTTTGGATAGCTTCTTTTGTCTCAAAAGCTTTCACAGTTGAAGTTGTTGCTCCCAAAGGGAAACCCACTACTGTACAGACCTTGACATCTGTGCCTTCAAGCCCATTTTTAGCATGTTCAACCCAGGTCGGATTAACACAAACACTGGCAAAATCATACTCCCTAGCCTCAGACAACAAACAATCAATTTGATTTTCTGTTGCATCTTGTTTTAAAAGCGTATGATCGATATATTTGTTTAATTTCATATTCGGATTCTCCTGCAGTTTATGAGATAATTTCTATAATTTCTCGTAAACTTTGCACCCTATCATTTATTTTAACATATTTTTGAAAATCTGTAACTAGCTGAGGAGAAATTTTTCCATTTGTGTATACTTTTGCAACAATTTCTCCCTTTTGAACGGAGTCTCCAACCTTCTTTTCAAAAACAATTCCAGTTTCATAGTCCAAAGCATCAGACTTGACTGCACGGCCTGCCCCCAGTCTCATAGCATAAAGCCCAAATTCCATAGCTGGAAGAGCTGAAATGACACCCGTTTCCTGAGCAGGTATTTCCACCACATGGGTAACATTTACAGGACGATAGAGGTCTTCCAAGTCTCCACCTTGGGCTTGGACCATCTCCTCAAACTTAGCCAGTGCTTGACCATTTTCAAGATGTTGGCGAACTTCTTCAACTGTTTTATTTACATTTGCCAAACCAAGCATAATTTGAGCCAGTTCACAGATGAAGTGGGTAATATCCTGACGACCTTGACCTTGTAAAATCTCCAATGCCTCAAGGATTTCAAGACGATTTCCAATCGCTTGTCCCAAAGGTTGACTCATGTCCGTAATCACTGCTACCGTCTTCCGTCCAACAGCCTTACCAAGTTTCACCATGGTTTGAGCCAGTTCACGCGCCTCATCAACCGTTTTCATGAAGGCACCCTCGCCAACAGTCACGTCTAGTAAAATAGCATCCGCCCCTGCCGCAATTTTCTTGCTCATCACCGAACTCGCGATCAAAGGAATCGTGTCGACAGTTGCGGTCACATCACGTAGGGCATAGAGAAGCTTATCCGCTTTGACCAGCTGGTCTGATTGCCCAATGACAGATACACCAATATCCTGAACCTGACGAATGAAATCTTCTTGACTACGTTCTACTTGATAGCCCTTGATTGATTCTAATTTATCAATTGTTCCACCCGTATGGCCGAGACCACGACCACTCATTTTCGCGACTGGAACTCCAAAACTCGCTACTAAAGGAGCTAAAATCAAGGTCACCTTATCACCAACACCACCCGTAGAATGCTTGTCAACCTTAACCCCATCAATAGCGGATAAATCAAACTCTTGCCCTGTCTTGACCATATTCATAGTTAGGTCAGAGATTTCTCGAGTCGTCATTCCTTTGAAATAAACAGCCATAGCAAAGGCAGACATCTGATAATCAGGGACAGTTCCTGACACATAGCCTTCTACCAGCCATTCAATTTCACTCGAAGTCAATTCTTGACCGTCTCGTTTCTTTTGAATTAAATCAACTGCTCTCATTCGTTCACACTTCTAAGGATATAGTATCCCTTATCTTTTTTGACGATTTCACAATTGCCAAACACATCCTCCATCTTTGACTTGGCACTTGGAGCCCCTTGTTTCTTCTGGATAACGATTGTTAAATCTCCACCAGTTTCCAAAAAATCTTTACTTTTCTCAATGATTTCATGAACCACTTGCTTGCCCGCACGGATAGGAGGATTGGAAATGACATGGTCAAATGTGCCTTCAACTTGTTCATAGATGTTGGACTGGAAAATCGTCGCTGCCACTTTATTTCGTTCAGAATTTTGTCGCGCCAAATCCAAGGCACGATTATTAATATCGACCATGGTCGCCTGAACTCCATAAGCCTTAGCCAAGGACAAGCCCAAAGGCCCGTAACCACAGCCTACATCAAGGACAGTTTCTCCTTGGTTGACCTCTAGACACTTGAGCAAGAGTTGACTTCCAAAGTCAACCATTTTCTTGCTAAAAACACCCGCATCCGTCAAAAAGGTCATTTTTTCTCCCAACAAGTCCACTCTCAACTCATGAATGTCGTGAGCAGCGTCAGGATTTTCTGCATAATACATTTTACTCATGAAACTATTTTACCATAATTTGACTTAAATTGTAAATCGTTTACAAATTGATAATAAAACGAAAAAGACTGAAGAAAACTAGTAAGTAAAACATTTTCTTCAATCTCTTTCAATTATTGGAAACGAATGACAAGCCATTGGGATCTATAAGGTATCACAGTCAAGATAAAACAACAAATTTATTGTCTATAATCAAGCGCATTTTTATTACGATTGCTTAACCTTACAATACTTTATTATTAACAAAATTCCCAACAAAATGTTTAGATAAAAGCCCAACTGATAAGTTTGTGTCAGAATTTCCAAACTTGTCCAAAGGCGTATCAAATCTTCTAGCGACATGCGGAAGAAATAACCCTCTGTAGCAATCCATAGAACTAAGAAGAAATAACTACCAGCAGCAAGCCATTTCGTCCACCGTTTTTTTAGGAAGAAAGCAATCAAGAGCGAACAGATAAATACAGCTGTTACAATGGCATGTTCCATCAAAAAAGTAAAACCGTAATAGATTTCCACAAAGCGTCTACCATTATCCGCATTGGCTCCTTTTATAAAAGGTAGTGCAAAACTTAAAATAAAACAAAGTTCCAATAAATAGCTTTTGAGGGTCTTCATAGCATTTCCTCCTACAAAACATTATCTAAAACAACATTCCATTTGGAGCCATATCGGTCAAGATATACTGTATATTTACTATATTTGTGAGTTATCCAACCTTGATTTCCTACTTTTGAAAACTCAGGATAGCAACTCCAATCTCCTTGACCACCAAGATTAAATGTTTTTGTTTGCCAACCTAATCCAACGAAAAGGTTTGAATCGATGACTGTAACATCCCTCTCAGCGATAGAGTAACCTCCAGAAACATTGGTAATATTGATAGAACCGTCATCATACTTAGTCCATTTAACTGTCATATAGAGACGGACACTTCCCGTATCATCCCATGTGCTATTAGAAGAATTATTATAAGAATTCTGAGCATAAACTGTCTGAATTCCAAACAATTGACCAGTCAATTTACTCAATTCGGAAAAAGATTTTTCCACAACTGTCAGTTCTCTTAAATCTACTAGATAATCCGTCCTACCACTAACGAGATTGTCTGCTTCTCTGGTTATGCGAGTGTCCACAATACCTGGAGCAGAATATTCTGCTCCTTTATTATCTGTTGCAGAAACAACTTTATCCAACCTATAGCGAATAGATTTATCGGTCTCAGATAAAATTTCATCTTTTTTGACATCTTTCGGGACTCTAAGTACATGACCATCTTTATTTTCGATAACATTCACTGAATCAGTAGCAAATACTGTATTTACTGAATACAAACCAAATGTTAATACAAATGCACCCAACAAAATGAGAAATTTTCCTTTGCTTGCCATAGCTCTTACTCCTTTCTTTAAGCAAACATCTGGGCGATTTATGATTGATTAGTAATGTTATATAACAATCACTCCTCTCTCACATTACTAGCAATCTCTAACCACTTTTATTATACAACAATAAGTTAGCATCTGTCAAGAAAACGCTTTATTTTTTTAGCTTTTTATGGTATGATAGACAAAATATCTAGGGGAAAACAAATGACCAACGAATTTTTACATTTTGAAAAAATCAGCCGCCAGACTTGGCAATCTTTACATAGAAAAACCACACCTCCTTTGACAGAAGAGGAATTAGAATCCATCAAGAGTTTTAATGACCAGATTAGCTTGCAGGATGTTACCGATGTCTATCTACCCCTAGCCCATCTCATCCAGATTTACAAACGTACCAAGGATGATTTGGCTTTTTCTAAAGGGATTTTTCTTCAACGTGAAAGTAAATCCCAACCTTTTATCATTGGGGTTTCTGGGAGTGTTGCCGTTGGAAAATCAACAACTAGTCGCCTACTTCAAATCCTACTGTCCCGTACACTTACAGATGCTACGGTTGAGTTGGTAACAACTGACGGCTTTCTCTATCCCAACCATACCTTGATTGAACAGGGGATTTTAAATCGCAAGGGATTTCCTGAAAGCTATGATATGCAAGCTCTTCTCAACTTCCTGGATCACATCAAAAATGGACAAGATGTAGATATTCCTGTCTATTCTCATGAAGTCTACGACATCGTTCCTGAGGAAAAACAAAACGTCAAAGCAGCTGACTTTGTCATTGTCGAAGGGATTAACGTTTTTCAAAATCCACAAAACGAACGTCTCTATATCACCGACTTCTTCGACTTTTCCATCTATGTTGATGCTGCAGTGAATGACATCGAGAGTTGGTATCTGGACCGTTTCTTGAAGATGCTGAGCCTAGCCCAAAACGACCCTGATAGCTACTATTATCGTTTTACACAAATGCCGATTGGGGAAGTGGAATCCTTTGCCCATCAGGTCTGGACCAGTATCAATCTCACAAATCTACAAAATTATATTGAACCAACCAGAAATCGTGCAGAAGTGATTCTTCATAAAACAAAGAACCATGAAATCGATGAAATTTACTTAAAAAAATAATTTCCCCTTGTCAAAACGTAAGTTTTCAGATATAATGGTATAGTTAGTAAATATGGAGGTAAGAACATTGGCAAACATTAAATCAGCTATCAAACGCGCTGAATTGAACGTTAAACAAAACGAAAAGAACTCAGCTCAAAAATCAGCTATGCGTACTGCTATCAAAGCTTTCGAAGCAAACCCATCTGAAGAACTTTTCCGTGCTGCTAGCTCAGCTATCGATAAAGCAGAAACTAAAGGTTTGATTCACAAAAACAAAGCAAGCCGCGACAAAGCTCGTCTTTCAGCTAAACTTGCTAAATAAGAAACAGTCCATAGAGGCTGTTTTTTTGTCTCCAAATAGGAAAAGGTAGAAAATGAAAATCGCAATTATCGGATATTCTGGTGCTGGTAAGTCAACGCTAGCTGAAAAGTTATCTCTCCACTACTCCATCCCAAAACTTCATATGGACACACTACAATTTCAACCTGGTTGGCAAGACAGCGATCGCGAATGGATGTTGAGCGAGATGAAAAGCTTTCTCACCAAGCATGAAGATTGGGTCATTGATGGTAATTATTCTTGGTGTTTCTATGAGGAAAGAATGCAGGAAGCTGACCAAATCATCTTTCTCAATTTTTCTCGCTGGAATTGTCTGCTACGAGCCTTTAAACGTTATCTTAAATACCGGGGAAAAGTAAGAGAAAGTATGGCGGCTGGCTGTAAAGAACAATTTAATTGGGAGTTTATCAGATGGATTCTCTGGGATGGCCGAACAAATAATGCTAAGGAAAGATACCAAAAATTAAGTGATACCTACCCTGAAAAGATGCATATTCTCCATTCTCAAGCAGAGATTGATTATTTCTTACAATCTCTTAAAAAATAGACAATAGAGTAACATTCATTAAGGTCAGTATGTAGTGAATGACTAAAAAAGGAAGATTTTCATTCAGAAAATCTTCCTTTTATGTTCCCTTTTATTCAGCAATTAAGGTTTCTAGGCCAACCTTCATCATATCGGTGAAGGTATTTTGGCGTTCTTCTGCAGTTGTATCTTCGTCTGGATTGACCAAACTATCAGAAATAGTCATGATAGCAAGGGCATCAACATGGTATTGAGCAGCAAGATAGTAAAGAGCTGCTGCTTCCATTTCCACAGCCTTGACTCCCCATTTACCAAGTTCGATGTTCTTTTCAAAGTAGTTTGAATAAAAGACATCAGAAGACAAAACGTTCCCAACGTGGGTGGTCATACCGAGTTCTTTGGCGATATGGTAGGCCTTATCCAACAAATCAAAGCTAGCGATTTGTGGGAAATCATACTGTGGCCAGTCATTGCGGATGATGTTAGAGTTGGTTGCAGCTGCCTGCGCCAAAACCAATTCACGAACGTGAACATCTTCATTCAATGAACCTGCTGTTCCCACACGGATCAATTTTTTCACACCGTAGTCAACAATCAACTCACGCGCATAAATCGAAATAGATGGCATCCCCATCCCAGTTCCCATGACAGATACACGGTGTCCCTTGTAAGTACCAGTGTAACCAAACATGTTACGCACTTCGTTAAAACAAACAGCATCTTCAAGGAAATTCTCCGCAATAAATTTCGCACGAAGAGGATCCCCAGGAAGAAGAATTTTATCAGCAATTTCACCCTGCTGAGCAGCGATATGGATAGACATAATTTATGATACAAAGAGCGACAAGAAAACGACTGAAAATTAGGAATCTGACGAGAAATCCTGATTTCTCAGTCAGATTATCTATTTTCCGAGTTTTCCGCTCGTGTTCAAATCAGAACACACGCTCTACCTTTCTTTATTTTATATTG
This sequence comes from Streptococcus mitis, assembly GCF_001074635.1. Lineage (GTDB taxonomy): Bacteria > Bacillota > Bacilli > Lactobacillales > Streptococcaceae > Streptococcus > Streptococcus mitis_E. The sequence goes on along the minus strand of NZ_JUQO01000196.1, from coordinate 2,047 downwards.
AGAAAGATACCAAACCCGTTAAAAAGCAAAGGGAAAATAGGAGTTGGGTGCAGTGAGCGATGCTCGCTAGACCAACTATCTTTTTCCCACTGCTTTTAGGGTGGGGTCAATTCCTTTCTTTCTTAATTTTGATGATATTGAGAAGATTAGACCGGCTTCAATTCAAACCCGAACTCCCCCTTCTCTTTTGAGTTTTTAGAAAAGTTTTCCGCTAGTGTTCAAATCAGAACATCTCGCTCTACCTTTCTTTTTTTATTTTTATATTTCATAGCTAGGAAAAATCGGATTCAACCATGACTCCAATAGGCCTACTTCATTTTTATTTCAAACAGTTATAAATAAATTGAGAGTTTTTTTAATCTTTTAAGTTAAATCCTTAACTAGAAGAAATGGGCATTTCCTACCTAATTACTTTATTCTTTGACTTCTGACTCAGTCTGCTAGCCCAAGGAAAGCGATCTAACATTTTTGCAAATTCATAAGCTAAAACAGCTGTTACTAAGAGATACGGAAGAGAATCTATACCTAGCCCAGTGAAACCTATAACTAATCCGGTTGCAGAAATGGGTGCCCTCAAGGTCACAGATAAAAAGCAAACAGATCCCAAAAGCAAAATGCTTGGCTGGCTATCCCCACCTAGAATCATGCCCAAGAAAGCAGCTCCAGCCATCCCCAAGGCAAAAGATGGCGTAAGTGTACCACCATAGGCCCCTGCCCACAGAGTAATAAGAACGACCAGTGCTTTTAGGATAAACAAGAGGAATACTGTTTTGCCATTGCTACCATTCAATACTTCCTGAGCCATCATACGTCCATTTCCAAGTAGATGTGGAAAATAGCTTGCCAATCCAGCAAGAAAAAGAAAAGCTGTAGGCAATGTGAGAAGTATTCGTTTATCTTTTATTCTGTTTGAAGACACTTCTTTACTTAAGCGACCAAAAATCCAAGCTAGTGGGGTTAAGAAAAGAAGTAATAAGGGAATAATCCACATTTTCTTTAATGACCATGCGATAGCTGGAATCTGGTAGAGAGCCTGATCTGAAATAACCAAGCCTGCTGTATAGGTTGACACATAGGTAGTCAAACCGACTAAGACAAATCGTTTAATAGATAGAGCAATTCCTAGGGTTTCAAAAACAAAGAAGACACTTGTTAATGGAACCTGATAAACAGCCGCTAAACCAGCACCAGCACCACAAGCAAGGAGAAAGGTTTGATCCTTCTTAGAGAGAAAACATATTTTTCCAATTGGCCCTGCAAATAGAGTTCCAATCTCTCTTGGCGCAGCTTCTTTACCAATAGGCGCTCCCCCTCCAACTGCAATAATCTGCCAAATTGAATGAAATAACTGTTTTAAAAAATGAAGTTTGTATTGTGAAGCCTCATCCTTCATCTGTGCTTTAATGGAAAAAATCTGTGATTTTTTTTGCAAGAAATACCAGACCAAGGATGAGCTGATACCCACGATTATTAAACTTAATCCTATCCGCGACGAGGAAACTCCATCTGTCAAGAATACAGTTTGATGCTCTGATTGACCAAAAGCTATCCCCTCTATCATCTTTAAAAGATAATGTAGAAAAATACCAGATAAACCTGAAACTATTCCTTGCAAAATGACTGCTAGGAATAATTTAAGATTATAAGGGATTTTCTGAAAAATACTCCTCAATTCTTTTAACATAATAATAATTCAGCAAAACGGCTTTAAGTAAGCCTTTAACACACTCAGTCACTTCTATAACCTCTTCGTGGTTAAGCTCTTCTTTGAAACCAGTAGTATAGTTAGTAATACATAAAATTCCTAGAAGTTTCAAACCTGAGTAAGCTACAACAATAACTTCAGGAGCAGTTGACATTTCGACCACATCTGTTCCAAGCATCTTATAGGTACGAATTTCTACTCGTGTTCAAATCCAAACACGCGCTCTACCTTTCTGTTTATACTCTTCGAAAATAAAATTCAAACCACGTCAACGTCGCCTTGCCGTATGTATGGTTACTGACTTCGTCAGTTATATCCACAACCTCAAAACAGTGTTTTGAG
>NZ_JUQO01000195.1 GCF_001074635.1 Streptococcus mitis | reverse complement strand
ATAATAGGGGTTGATGTGAAATAATAAAAAACCAAAACATAAAACTATGATTCCGGTTAAGAATAAAATGTCCTTATTTACTTTCCTCATAAAATCTCCTTTTATTTAATTTTAAGCGTTTTCTATTATTAGTATACGTCAAAAAAATAAAAAAACAAGTCTATTTATTTATTAATTTATATGGTATAATAAAATAGTTGGAGAGTTTTTTTACTACGAATCTTATGTAGTTTTACAAAAAAGAGGCTAGATAAAAACTCAATTTTAGGAGAAAATGAAGTAAAATTTCCCACAATAAAACGCATAATATCAAGGTTCAATACCTGATATTATGCGTTTTTGATTTTAAAGACTTTTTGCCCAGCCTCAATGAGGGCTTTATTTTACATAGAGTTCTTGATTTTTTAGGACAATTTCTCGTACACTTGCAAACTTCTTAAGTTTTTTGATTTCTTCTGGATGAGTGACGAGAGTGATAACGTAACCTTCCTTGCCCATACGACCAGTACGGCCAGCACGGTGAGTGTAGGTTTCGCTATCTCTAGGAACATCAAAGTTTACGACACATTCGAGGCTATCGATATCAATTCCACGAGCCAAAAGGTCAGTTGCAAGAAGCAGGGTTAGTTGCTTGTCTTTAAACTTTTCTAAGATGACTTTTCTAAATTTGACATTGACATCACTAGCGAGGGAAACAGCCAAGATATCCCGATACTGTAGTTTTTCTTCTGCACTTCCAAGGTCTGATAGGCTGTTAAAGAAGACAAGACCTCGGAAATCCTCTACATGAGCCAGTTTTCGTAGCATATCCACTCGGTGACGTTGATCTACCTGCATGTAGAAGTGCTGGATGTTGTCCAATTTTTGGTCAGAGAGATCAATGGTACGTGTGTTAGGCGCAATCTTCTTTTGGTCAAACTTGGTTGTCGCACTCATATAGACAAGTTGGTGGTCACGAGGTGCGTAGTGAGTAATTTTCTCGACAAAGTGTATCTGAGAATCATCTAGTAATTGGTCGAATTCATCCAGGATGATGGTTTCCACATTCATCATCTTGATTTTTTTCAATTTAATCAGTTCAAAGATACGGCCAGGGGTTCCAATCAGAATTTCTGGTCCTTTTTTGAGTCGTTCAATTTGACGTTTTTGACTCGAACCTGATAAGAAGAGTTGGGCTGTCAAGCTGATAGCTTCAGCCCACGTTTTACATACATCAAAAATCTGTCCAGCAAGTTCTGTATTTGGTGCTAGAATCAAGAGTTGTTGGGCTTTTTTCTTTTGTAGTCTGAGAAGACTTGGTAGGAGGTAAGCTAGGGTCTTACCAGTTCCTGTCGGGCTCACTCCTAGGAGGTTTTCTCCAGCAAGAAGGGGCTCAAATAGTTGAGTTTGAATGGGGGTGAATTCTTGGAAACCGAGTTGGTCACTCAGTTCTTGCCATTCAGTCGGTAGTTTGTTTTTCATTTTTCTGCCTCAAATCTAATGCCAGCAGTCTGGCGCATAGTATATAGTAGCTCATGAACTGAACTTGCATCTTCTAGCCAAGTTTGGTAGAGATTCAGATCTGGTTTCTGGATCATGTGTGCAAATGCACCGACTTCCTCAGTCATCGTATGAGGAGCCTGTTGGATAGGGAGTTGGATTTGATTGCCTTGATGGTCGGTAAAAATAGCCGAGCTGACATGTTCGATAGTGTTGAGGGTCAAGGTTCCATCTGTCGTATAAATCTCGCAAGGAAGATTGGAAGTAATGTTTTTCCCAGCCTTGATATGAACTTGATAGTCGGGGTAGAAGAGGATTCCGTCACCATTTAGGTCAATGTTATTGTCAAGCTGTTGAGCCTGATAGGTTGCATCCTTAGCTTTTCCAAAGAGACGAACGGCAGCGTAGAGAGGATAAATCCCCAAATCCATAAGAGCTCCACCAGCAAAATGGTCTGAAAAGACATTTGGTGTCTCCCCAGCCAACAAGTCAGGCATCTTAGAAGAATACTTGGCATAGTTGAGATCTGCTCCTAACACTTGCTTATCTGCTAAAAAGTTTTTGATGATAGTGAAAGCTTTCTCATGGTAATTACGAGCTGCTTCAAAGATAAAACAGTGATTTTTCTTAGCTGTTTGAATTAAATCCAGCCATTCTTGTGGCTGAGTGACAGCTGGCTTTTCAAGAATGACATGTTTACCTGCAGACAATGCAGCTTTTGCCTGAGCAAAATGCAAGGAGTTTGGGCTAGCAATATAGACCACATCAAAGGAGCTCTTGAAGAAGTCCTCTACTTGATCAAAGAGTTGGATATTCTGATAGCGAGAAGCAAAGGTTGCGGCAGTTTCTAGTTTTCTAGAATAGACTGCGACCAGCTGGTATTTTCCACTAGCATGGGCTGCCTCTATGAAGTGGTGGCTGATAGCGCCAGTACCAATGATACCTAATTTAAGCATAGATACTCCTTTTCCGATTTTAAATCCTTCTTTCATTATAACATAGATAGACGAGACTATCCAACAGAGGGTAAAAATTTTAAAATAAGCTACTAGGACTTTCCCAAAGAAAGTGGTACAATAATGAGATGAGTAAATGAAATGGGAGGAAAAATGAGGCTATTACCTATAAGAAAAATATCACGTCAGTCTAAGAGACTAGCGCTTTTTTTGACTTTTTGTGCAGGATATGTAGATGCCTATACGTTTATTGTGCGAGGGAACACTCTTGTGGCTGGACAAACTGGGAATGTCGTCTTTCTATCAGTGGGACTCATTCAACACAATGTGTCAGATGCCAGTGCTAAAGTAATGACCTTGCTAGCTTTTATGATGGGGGTCTTTTTACTAACGATTTATAAGGAAAAATTTAGAATTGTGAAAAAGCCCATTCTGTCATTGATTCCTTTGGCAATCTTATCAATCATTATTGGTTTTGTGCCGCAAACTGTAGATAATATCTATCTAGTGCCGCCCTTGGCTTTCTGTATGGGACTGGTGACAACTGCTTTTGGAGAAGTGTCGGGTATTGCCTATAATAACGCTTTTATGACAGGGAATATCAAACGGACCATGCTGGCTTTTGGAGATTATTTCAGAACCAAGCACACTCCTTTTTTACGTGAAGGGATTATCTTTGTTAGCCTGCTTAGTAGTTTTGTCCTTGGCGTTGTCTTTTCAGCTTATTTGACGATTTTCTATCATGAAAAGACCATTCTTGGTGTTCCTATTATGATGAGCATTTTTTACATTAGCATGCTTTTAGCCTCTTGGCAGAAAAAAGTAAAAGAAAAAGCTTCATTTTAGGTGTTATTACTTGTAAGAAAATAGGAGATATGCTATACTTGAAGAGTTGACTATGCACATTCCTGTGCAACCGCACGAACATCGTCGCTCGTCGTATAACAAATTTAAACTTCGTCATTGTCGCCTTGCCTAACATAAGTTATGCCTTCGGCTCAATTCCTAGTTTATTCTTTCTTATACTTAGAGCTCTTCTTTTAAGTGGTTCGTCCCACGATGCTAGGCGAGTCTTCACAAAAAATTCGGGGAAACCCATAAAAATCATAGGAGGTGCATAATGAGCACATACGCAATTATCAAAACTGGCGGAAAACAAGTTAAAGTTGAAGTTGGTCAAGCAGTTTACGTTGAAAAATTGAACGTTGAAGCTGGTCAAGAAGTTACTTTTAACGAAGTTGTTCTTGTTGGTGGTGAAAACACTGTTGTCGGAACTCCACTTGTTGCTGGAGCTACTGTAGTTGGAACTGTTGAAAAACAAGGAAAACAAAAGAAAGTTGTTACTTACAAGTACAAACCTAAAAAAGGTAGCCACCGTAAACAAGGTCACCGTCAACCATATACAAAAGTTGTCATCAACGCAATTAACGCTTAATTTTAAGGAGAACACATGATACAAGCAGTCTTTGAGAGAGCCGAAGATGGCGAGCTGAGGAGTGCGGAAATTACTGGACACGCCGAGAGTGGCGAATACGGCTTAGATGTCGTGTGTGCATCGGTTTCTACGCTTGCCATTAACTTTATCAATTCAATTGAGAAATTTGCAGGCTATGAACCAATCCTAGAATTAAACGAAGATGAAGGTGGCTATCTGATGGTTGAAATTCCAAAAGATCTTCCTTCACACCAGAGAGAAATGACCCAGTTATTCTTTGAATCATTTTTCTTAGGTATGGCAAACTTATCGGAGAACTCTTCTGAGTTCGTCCAAACCAGAGTTATCACAGAAAACTAACACGGAGGAAAACATTATGTTAAAAATGACTCTTAACAACTTGCAACTTTTCGCCCACAAAAAAGGTGGAGGTTCTACATCAAACGGACGTGATTCACAAGCGAAACGTCTTGGAGCTAAAGCAGCTGACGGACAAACTGTAACAGGTGGATCAATCCTTTACCGTCAACGTGGTACACACATCTATCCAGGTGTAAACGTTGGACGTGGTGGAGACGATACTTTGTTCGCTAAAGTTGAAGGCGTAGTACGCTTTGAACGTAAAGGACGCGATAAAAAACAAGTTTCTGTTTACCCAATCGCTAAATAAAAAGGTCCAGTGAACCTTTTTATCCCGAGCCTTGAAATGTAAAGGCGAGGAAGCTAGAAGTAGCATTAAATAAGGCTTTCCGAGTTTTCGGAGAGCCTGTTTTTTTTGTTTTGGTACCCATGATTTTTTCGTTCTTAGTGTAGATGAATTTTATGAGTGACATTATTTTTCTTCGATGGAAAACTTCTAAAATATGGTATAATAAAAAGATAAAGAAGTTGGGGGTAGAAGATGAACATTCAACAATTACGCTATGTTGTTGCCATTGCCAATAGTGGTACTTTCCGTGAAGCTGCTGAAAAGATGTATGTTAGTCAGCCGAGTCTGTCCATTTCTGTTCGTGATTTGGAAAAAGAGTTGGGCTTTAAGATTTTCCGTCGAACCAGCTCAGGAACTTTCTTGACTCGTCGTGGTATGGAATTCTATGAAAAAGCGCAAGAATTGGTTAAAGGATTTGATATTTTTCAAAATCAGTATGCCAATCCTGAAGAAGAAAAAGATGAATTTTCCATTGCTAGCCAGCACTATGATTTCTTACCACCAACCATTACGGCTTTTTCAGAGCGTTATCCTGACTATAAGAACTTCCGTATTTTTGAATCGACTACTGTTCAAATCTTAGATGAAGTAGCGCAAGGGCATAGTGAGATTGGGATTATCTACCTCAACAATCAAAATAAAAAAGGGATCATGCAACGGGTTGAAAAGCTAGGTCTGGAGGTCATTGAATTAATTCCCTTTCATACCCACATTTATCTTCGTGAAGGGCATCCTTTAGCCCAGAAAGAGGAATTGGTCATGGAGGATTTAGCTGATCTACCAACGGTTCGTTTCACTCAAGAAAAAGACGAGTACCTTTATTATTCAGAGAACTTTGTCGATACCAGTGCTAGTTCACAGATGTTTAATGTGACAGACCGTGCTACTTTGAATGGTATTTTGGAGCGGACGGACGCCTATGCAACAGGTTCCGGATTTTTAGATAGTGATAGTGTTAATGGCATTACAGTTATTCGTCTCAAGGATAACCTAGATAATCGCATGGTCTATGTTAAACGTGAGGAAGTGGAGCTTAGTCAGGCTGGAACTCTTTTCGTAGAAGTCATGCAAGAATATTTTAATCAGAAGAGGAAATCATGAAAAAAAGAGGAATAGTGGCAGTTATTGTATTGCTTTTGATTGCGCTGGATCAGTTGGTAAAATCCTATATCGTCTGGCAGATTCCACTGGGTGAAGTGCGCTCTTGGGTTCCTAATTTCGTTAGCTTGACCTACCTGCAAAATCGAGGGGCAGCCTTTTCGATGTTACAAGATCAGCAGTTGTTATTTGCTATCATTACTCTGGTCGTCGTGGTAGGTGCCATTTGGTATCTACATAAACACATGGAGGACTCACTCTGGATGGTCTTGGGTTTGACCTTGATTATCGCAGGTGGTCTTGGGAACTTTATTGACAGGATCAGTCAGGGCTTTGTTGTGGATATGTTTCACCTTGACTTTATCAACTTTGCAATTTTCAATGTGGCAGATAGCTATCTGACGGTTGGAGTGATTATTTTATTGATTGCAATGCTAAAAGAGGAAATAAATGGAAATTAAAATTGAAACTGGTGGTCTGCGTTTGGATAAGGCTTTGTCGGATTTGACAGAATTATCACGCAGTCTCGCGAATGAACAAATCAAATCAGGTCAGGTCTGGGTCAATGGCCAAGTCAAGAAAGCTAAATACACAGTTCAAGAGGGTGATATCGTCACTTACCATGTACCAGAGCCAGAGGTTTTAGAGTATGTGCCTGAGAATCTTCCACTAGAAATCATCTACCAAGATGAGGATGTGGCCGTTGTTAATAAACCTCAGGGGATGGTTGTGCATCCGAGTGCTGGTCATATTAGTGGAACTCTGGTAAATGCCCTTATGTATCATATTAAGGACTTATCGGGTATCAATGGGGTTCTGCGTCCAGGAATTGTTCACCGTATTGATAAAGATACGTCAGGCCTTCTCATGATTGCTAAAAACGATGAGGCGCATCTAGCACTTGCCCAAGAACTCAAGGATAAAAAGTCTCTCCGTAAATATTGGGCGATTGTTCATGGAAATCTGCCTAATGATCGTGGTGTGATTGAAGCCCCGATTGGCCGTAGTGAAAAAGACCGTAAGAAACAGGCTGTAACGGCTAAAGGGAAGCCTGCAGTGACTCGTTTCCACGTCTTGGAACGCTTTGGCGATTATAGCTTAGTGGAGTTGCAGCTAGAGACAGGGCGTACCCATCAAATCCGTGTCCACATGGCTTATATTGGTCATCCAGTCGCTGGTGATGAAGTCTATGGTCCACGCAAGACTTTGAAAGGGCATGGGCAATTTCTTCATGCCAAGACTCTAGGGTTTACTCATCCGAGAACAGGTGAGACCTTGGAATTTACAGCAGATATCCCAGAGATATTTAAGGAAACTTTGGAGAGATTAAGGAAGTAAGAATGAAAAAGAAATTGATTAGTTTAGCACTTGCAGGCGCTTTTTTAGGTTTGTCATGGTATGGGAATGTTCAAGCTCAAGAAAGTTCAGGAAATAAAATTCACTTTATCAATGTTCAAGAAGGTGGCAGTGATGCGATTATTCTTGAAAGCAATGGACATTTTGCCATGATTGATACAGGAGAAGATTATGATTTCCCAGATGGAAGTGATTCTCGCTATCCATGGAGAGAAGGAATTGAAACGTCTTATAAGCATGTTCTAACAGACCGTGTCTTTCGTCGTTTGAAGGAATTGGGTGTTCAAAAACTTGATTTTATTTTGGTGACCCATACACACAGTGATCATATTGGAAATGTTGATGAATTACTGTCTACCTATCCAGTTGACCGAGTCTATCTTAAAAAATATAGTGATAATCGTATTACTAATTCTGAACGTCTATGGGATAATCTGTATGGCTACGATAAGGTTTTACAGACTGCCGCAGAAAAAGGTGTTTCAGTTATTCAAAATATCACACAAGGGGATGCTCATTTTCAGTTTGGGGACATGGACATTCAGCTCTATAATTATGAAAATGAAACTGATTCGTCGGGTGAATTAAAGAAAATTTGGGATGACAATTCCAATTCCTTGATTAGCGTGGTAAAAGTCAATGGTAAGAAAATTTACCTTGGGGGCGACTTAGATAATGTTCATGGAGCAGAAGACAAGTATGGTCCTCTCATTGGAAAAGTTGATTTGATGAAGTTTAACCATCACCGTGATACCAATAAATCAAACACCAAGGATTTCATTAAACATTTGAGTCCGAGTTTGATTGTTCAAACCTCGGATAGTTTACCTTGGAAAAATGGTGTTGATAGTGAGTATGTCAATTGGCTTAAAGAACGAGGAATTGAGAGAATCAACGCAGCCAGCAAAGACTATGATGCTACAGTTTTTGAGATTCGACAAGATGGGTTTGTCAATATTTCAACATCCTACAAGCCGATTCCAAGTTTTCAAGCTGGTTGGCATAAGAGTGCATATGGGAATTGGTGGTATCAAGCACCTGATTCTACAGGAGAGTATGAAGTAGGTTGGAATGAAATCGAAGGTGAATGGTATTACTTTAACCAAACGGGTATCTTGTTACAGAATCAATGGAAAAAATGGAACAATCATTGGTTCTATTTGACAGACTCTGGTGCTTCTGCTAAAAATTGGAAGAAAATTGATGGAATCTGGTATTATTTCAACAAAGAAAATCAGATGGAAATTGGTTGGGTAAATACTGGAGGTCAGTCCTATTATTTATCAAACGATGGCTCTATGAAGACAGGTTGGCTTCAATATAAGGGGCAATGGTATTATTTTGCTCCATCAGGGGAAATGAAAACGGGCTGGGTAAAAGATAAAGAAACCTGGTACTATATGGATTCTACTGGTATCATGAAGACAGGCGAGATAGAAGTTTCTGGTCATCATTACTATCTAGAAGAATCAGGAGCTATGAAGCAAGGTTGGCTTAAAAAGGCAAATGATTGGTATTTCTACAAGGAAGATGGTTCACGAGCTGTTGGTTGGATTAAAGACAAGGATAAATGGTACTTCTTGAAAGAAAATGGTCAATTGCTTGTGAACGGTAAGACACCAGAAGGCTATACTGTTGATTCAAGTGGTGCCTGGTTAGTGGATGTTCCGGTAGAGAAATCTGCTACAACTAGAGTTACAAGTCATTCAGAAATAAAAAAATCCAATGAAGTAGGGACAAAAAATCTTGAAAATAAAGAAACGAGTCAACATGAAAGTGTTACAAGTTCTTCAACTAGTCAAGATTTGACTTCTTCAACTTCACAAAGCTCTTAAACGAGTGCAAACAAATCGGAATCAGAACAGTAGTAAAAAAGAAGGTTTTAGGGCCTTCTTTTTCCTATCAACTCTTTTCTATTTCCTGCCATTCATGTTATAATGGATAAATATGAAGAATCGGAGTGAGACTATGAAATACAAACGGATTGTCTTTAAGGTGGGGACTTCCTCTCTGACAAATGAGGATGGAAGTTTATCACGTAGTAAGGTAAAGGCTATTACCCAGCAGTTGGCTATGTTACACGAGGCTGGTCATGAATTGATTTTAGTGTCGTCAGGTGCCATTGCTGCAGGTTTTGGGGCCTTAGGATTTAAAAAGCGTCCGACTAAGATTGCTGATAAACAGGCTTCAGCAGCGGTAGGGCAAGGCCTTTTGTTGGAAGAGTACACGACCAACCTTCTCTTGCGCCAAATCGTTTCTGCACAAATCTTGCTGACCCAGGATGATTTTGTGGATAAGCGCCGTTATAAAAATGCCCATCAGGCTTTGTCAGTTCTACTTAGCCGTGGCGCGATTCCTATCATCAATGAGAATGACAGTGTCGTTATTGATGAGCTCAAGGTTGGGGATAATGATACTCTAAGTGCACAGGTAGCTGCCATGGTCCAAGCAGACCTTTTGGTCCTCTTGACAGATGTGGACGGTCTTTATACTGGAAATCCTAATTCAGACCCAAGAGCCAAACGCTTGGAGAAAATCGAGACTATCAATCGTGAGATTATTGATATGGCCGGTGGAGCAGGTTCGTCTAATGGTACAGGGGGCATGTTAACAAAAATCAAGGCTGCAACTATTGCGACAGAATCAGGAGTTCCTGTTTATATTTGCTCATCCTTGAAGGCAGATGCCATGATTGAGGCGGCTGAGGAAACCAAGGATGGTTCCTACTTTGTTGCAGAGGAAAAAGGTCTCCGTACCCAGAAACAATGGCTGGCCTTTTATGCTCAGAGTCAAGGTTCTATTTGGGTTGATAAAGGGGCTGCTGAAGCTCTCTCTCAACATGGAAAGAGTCTTCTCTTATCTGGTGTTGTTGATGCAGAAGGTGCCTTTTCTTACGGTGATATAGTGACAGTATTTGACAAGGAAAGTGGAAAATCACTTGGAAAAGGACGCGTGCAATTTGGAGCATCTGCTTTGGAGGATATGTTGCGTTCTCAAAAAGCCAAGGGTGTCTTGATTCACCGTGATGACTGGATTTCCATTACTCCTGAAATCCAACTACTCTTTACAGAATTTTAGAGGTAAACTATGGTAAGTACACAAGAACAATTTGAACAGGTACAGACTGTTAAAAAATCGATCAATACAGCTAGTGAAGAAGTGAAAAACCAAGCCTTGCTAGCCATGGCTGATCACTTATTAGCAGCTACTGAGGAGATTTTAGCGGCAAATGCCCTCGATATGGAAGCGGCAAAGGGTAAAATCTCAGATGTGATGCTGGATCGTCTTTATTTGGATGCAGGTCGTATAGAAGCGATGGCAACTGGTATTCGTGAAGTGGTTTCTTTACCAGATCCAATCGGTGAAGTTTTAGAAACCAATCAGCTTGAAAATGGCTTGGTTATCACCAAAAAACGTGTGGCTATGGGAGTCATCGGTATTATCTATGAAAGCCGTCCAAATGTGACGTCTGATGCAGCTGCTTTGGCTCTCAAGAGTGGGAATGCGGTTGTTCTTCGTAGTGGTAAGGATGCCTATCAAACAGCTCATGCTATTGTCACAGCTTTGAAGAAGGGCTTGGAGACGACTACTATTCACCCAGATGTGATTCAACTGGTGGAAGATACTAGCCGTGAAAGTAGTTATGCTATGATGAAGGCAAAAGGCTATCTAGACCTTCTCATTCCTCGTGGAGGAGCTGGTTTGATCAATGCAGTTGTTGAAAATGCTATCGTACCTGTTATCGAGACAGGGACTGGGATTGTCCATGTCTATGTAGATAAGGATGCAGACGAAGATAAGGCTCTGTCTATCATCAATAATGCCAAAACCAGTCGTCCTTCTGTCTGCAATGCTATGGAGGTTCTACTTGTTCATGAAGCCAAGGCAGCAAGCTTCCTTCCTCGCTTAGAGCAAGTTCTAGTTGCAGAGCGCAAGGAAGCTGGACTGGAGCCAATTCAATTCCGTGTAGATAGCACAGCAAGTCAGTTTGTTTCAGGTCGAGCGACTGAAGCACAAGACTTTGACACCGAGTTTTTAGACTATGTATTAGCTGTTAAGGTTGTGAGCAGTTTAGAAGAAGCTGTTGCCCATATTGAGGCTCACAGTACCCATCATTCGGATGCCATTGTAACTGAAAATGCTGAAGCTGCAGCTTACTTTACAGATCAAGTGGACTCTGCAGCTGTCTATGTTAATGCCTCAACTCGTTTCACAGATGGTGGCCAATTTGGTCTTGGATGTGAAATGGGAATTTCTACTCAGAAACTGCACGCGCGTGGTCCCATGGGCTTGAAAGAGTTGACTAGCTACAAGTATGTGGTTACGGGTGACGGACAGATAAGGGAGTAAGAGATGAAGATTGGATTTATCGGTTTGGGGAATATGGGTGCTAGCTTGGCCAAGTCTGTTTTGCAGGCTAAGACGGGTGATGACATTCTCCTTGCCAATCGTAGTCAAGCTAAGGTGGATGCTTTCATTGCCGACTTTGGCGGTCAGGCTTCTAGCAATGAAGAAATCTTTGCAGAAGCAGATGTGATTTTTCTAGGTGTTAAGCCAGCTCAGTTCTCAGACTTACTTTCTCAATATCAGACCATCCTTGAAAAAAGAGAAAGTCTTCTTTTGATTTCCATGGCAGCTGGATTGACCTTGGAAAAACTCGCTAGTCTTCTTCCAAATCAACACAGAATTATTCGTATGATGCCAAATACCCCTGCTTCTATCGGACAAGGAGTGATTAGTTATGCCTTGTCTCCTAATTGCAGGGCTGAGGACAGTGAGCTATTTTGTCAGCTTTTATCCAAGGCTGGTCTCTTGGTTGAACTGGGAGAAGGCTTAATCGACGCAGCAACAGGTCTTGCAGGCTGTGGACCGGCCTTTGTCTATCTTTTTATCGAGGCTTTGGCAGATGCGGGCGTTCAGACGGGATTACCAAGAGAAACAGCATTGAAAATGGCGGCTCAAACTGTGGTAGGAGCTGGGCAATTGCTCCTAGAAAGCCAAGAGCATCCTGGGGTCTTAAAAGATCAAGTTTGTAGCCCAGGAGGTTCGACTATTGCTGGTGTAGCAAGCCTAGAAGCGCATGCTTTTCGAGGAACGGTCATGGAGGCAGTCACTAAAGCCTACAAACGAACTAAAAAACTTGGTAAATAAGAGGTGGATTTGTCTGCCTCTTTTATGGTGGTTGATACTCTTCGAAAATCTCTTCAAACTGCGTCAGCTTCCATCTGCAACCTCAAAACAGTGTTTTTAGCAACCTGCGGCTAGCTTCCTAGTTGGCTCTTTGATTTTTATTGAGTATGAAATGAGAAGCAAAAAGATTGTCACAAACCCCTATTTTTTTGATAGAATAGAAGTAGTAAAAAAGAAATGAGTTAGACATGTCAAAAGGATTTTTAGTCTCTCTTGAGGGACCAGAGGGAGCAGGCAAGACCAGTGTTTTAGAGGCTCTGCTCCCAATTTTCGAGGAAAAAGGAGTAGAGGTGCTGACGACCCGTGAACCTGGCGGAGTCTTGATTGGGGAGAAGATTCGGGAAGTGATTCTGGATCCAAGTCATACTCAGATGGATGCGAAGACAGAGTTGCTTCTTTATATTGCTAGTCGCAGACAGCACTTGGTGGAAAAAGTTCTTCCAGCACTTGAAGCTGGCAAGTTGGTCATTATGGACCGCTTCATCGATAGTTCTCTTGCATATCAGGGATTTGGTCGTGGCTTGGATATTGACGCCATTGATTGGCTCAATCACTTTGCGACAGATGGACTCAAACCTGATTTGACACTCTATTTTGACATCGAGGTGGAAGAAGGACTAGCTCGCATTGCTGCTAATAGCAATCGTGAGGTCAATCGTTTGGACTTGGAAGGGTTGGACTTGCATAAAAAAGTTCGTCAAGGCTACCTTTCTCTTCTGGACAAAGAAGGAAATCGCATAGTCAAGATTGATGCGAGTCTTCCATTGGAGCAAGTTGTGGAAACTACCAAGGCTGTCTTGTTTGATAGAATGGGCTTGATTAAATGAAACAAGATCAACTAAAAGATTGGCAACCAGATCAGTTTGACCTCTTTGTCCGTATCCTAGAACAAGACCAGCTCAATCATGCCTACCTCTTTTCAGGTTTCTTTGGAAGCTTGGAAATGGCGCAATTTTTAGCTAAGAGCCTCTTTTGTACAGATAAAGTAGGTGTTTTACCATGTGAGAAATGCCGAAATTGTAAGCTGATTGAACAGGGAGAATTTCCCGATGTCACTTTGATTAAGCCAGTAAATCAGGTCATCAAGACAGAACGCATTCGGGAATTGGTGGGACAGTTTTCTCAAGCAGGGATTGAAAGCCAGCAGCAGGTCTTTATTATCGAGCAAGCTGAGAAGATGCACCCCAACGCAGCCAATTCTCTGCTCAAGGTCATCGAAGAACCCCAGAGTGAGGTTTATATTTTCTTCTTGACAAGCGATGAAGAAAAGATTTTACCGACCATCCGAAGTCGGACCCAGATTTTCCACTTTAAAAAGCAAGAAGAAAAACTCATCCATCAATTAGAACAAGCAGGTCTGGTCAAGAAAAAAGCAACTCTTTTAGCCCAGTTTGCTCAATCGCGAGCTGAAGCAGAAAAGTTGGCTAATCAGGCAGGCTTTTGGACATTGGTCGATGAAAGTGAACGCCTGCTGACTTGGTTAGTAGCTAAGAAAAAAGAAAGTTATTTGCAAGTAGCCAAATTAGCTAGCTTGGCAGATGACAAGGAAAAACAAGATCAGGTTTTACGGATTCTTGAAGTCCTCTGTGGGCAAGATATCCTACAAGCAAGAGTAAGAGTGATTTTACAAGATTTGCTAGAAGCTAGAAAAATGTGGCAAGCCAATGTTAGCTTTCAAAATGCCATGGAATATCTGGCTTTGAAAGAAATATAAACTCAAAAATGAATGATAAAGAAAGGAAAGGGCTGTTTTATGGACAAAAAAGAATTATTTGACGCGCTGGATGATTTTTCCCAACAGTTATTGGTAACCTTGGCCGATGTGGAAGCCATCAAGAAAAATCTCAAGAGCCTAGTAGAAGAAAATACAGCTCTTCGCTTGGAAAATAGTAAGTTGCGAGAACGCTTGGGTGAGGTGGAAGCAGATGCTCCTGTCAAGGCTAAGCATGTTCGTGAAAGTGTCCGTCGCATTTACCGGGATGGATTTCACGTATGTAATGATTTTTATGGACAACGTCGAGAGCAGGACGAGGAGTGTATGTTCTGTGATGAGTTGTTGTACAGGGAGTAGGCATGCAGATTCAAAAAAGTTTTAAGGGGCAGTCTCCCTATGGCAAGCTGTACCTAGTGGCAACGCCGATTGGCAATCTAGATGATATGACCTTTCGAGCTATCCAGACCTTGAAAGAAGCTGACTGGATTGCTGCTGAGGACACGCGCAATACAGGGCTTTTGCTCAAGCATTTTGATATTTCCACCAAGCAGATTAGTTTTCATGAGCACAATGCCAAGGAAAAAATTTCTGATTTGATTGGTTTCCTGAAAGCAGGACAAAGTATTGCTCAGGTCTCTGATGCAGGTCTGCCTAGCATCTCAGACCCTGGGCATGATTTAGTCAAGGCAGCGATTGAGGAAGAGATTGCAGTTGTCACCGTTCCGGGTGCCTCTGCAGGGATTTCTGCCTTGATTGCCAGTGGTTTAGCGCCACAGCCACATATCTTTTACGGCTTTTTACCGAGAAAATCAGGTCAGCAAAAGCAATTTTTCGACTCGAAAAAAGACTATCCTGAAACTCAGATTTTCTATGAATCGCCCCATCGTGTGGCAGATACGTTAGAAAATATGCTAGAAGTCTATGGTGACCGCTCGGTCGTCTTGGTCAGGGAATTGACTAAAATCTATGAAGAATACCAACGCGGTATCATTTCCGAGTTATTAGAAAGCATTGCTGAAACGCCACTTAAGGGTGAATGCCTTCTCATCGTTGAAGGTGCCAGTCAGGATGTGGAAGAAAAGGACGAGGAGGACTTGTTTTTAGAAATCCAAGCCCGTATTCAGCAAGGTATGAAGAAAAATCAAGCTATCAAGGAAGTCGCTAAGATTTACCAGTGGAATAAAAGTCAGCTTTACGCAGCCTACCATGAATGGGAAGAAAACCAAGAAAATGACTAAACAGGGAAGTTTGCCTTCTTCCCTTTTTTTGTTATACTAGTAGAAGAAAAAAATAGAAAGATTTGTGGGTGTCAAACAGTCCAGTAGCTTGTTTGAATACGGACTGAGGTTCCACCCAAAGAGGTATTAGTGTCGTGTCTCAATCTTATATCAATGTTATCGGTGCTGGTTTGGCAGGTTCTGAAGCAGCCTACCAAATTGCAGAACGTGGTATTCCAGTTAAACTTTATGAAATGCGTGGTGTCAAGTCAACACCTCAGCACAAAACAGACAATTTTGCAGAGTTAGTTTGTTCCAATTCTCTTCGTGGGGATGCCCTGACAAATGCTGTTGGGCTCCTCAAGGAAGAAATGCGTCGCTTGGGTTCTGTTATCTTGGAATCTGCTGAAGCTACCCGTGTTCCTGCAGGTGGTGCGCTTGCGGTGGACCGTGATGGTTTCTCCCAAATGGTAACCGAAAAAGTTGCCAACCATCCCTTGATTGAAGTCGTTCGTGATGAAATTACAGAATTACCAACTGATGTAATCACAGTTGTCGCTACTGGTCCTTTGACTAGCGATGCCTTGGCTGAAAAGATTCATGCCCTTAATGACGGTGATGGTTTCTATTTCTACGATGCGGCAGCCCCTATTATCGACGTCAACACTATCGATATGAGCAAGGTCTATCTCAAATCTCGTTATGATAAGGGAGAAGCAGCCTACCTCAATGCTCCAATGACCAAGCAAGAATTTATGGATTTCCATGAAGCCTTGGTTAATGCGGAAGAAGCACCGCTCAATTCTTTCGAAAAAGAAAAGTACTTTGAAGGTTGTATGCCTATCGAAGTTATGGCCAAACGTGGCATTAAAACTATGCTTTATGGTCCTATGAAACCAGTCGGTTTGGAGTATCCGGACGACTACACAGGACCTCGTGATGGAGAATTCAAAACACCTTATGCGGTGGTTCAGCTTCGTCAGGACAATGCAGCTGGTAGCCTCTATAATATTGTTGGTTTCCAGACCCACCTCAAATGGGGAGAACAAAAGCGTGTCTTCCAAATGATTCCAGGTCTTGAAAACGCTGAGTTTGTTCGCTATGGTGTCATGCACCGCAATTCTTATATGGATTCACCAAATCTTCTTGAACAGACTTACCGTTCTAAGAAACAACCAAATCTCTTCTTTGCTGGTCAGATGACGGGTGTAGAAGGCTATGTAGAGTCAGCTGCTTCAGGCTTGGTTGCGGGAATTAACGCAGCTCGTCTTTTCAAGGGAGAAAGCCAAGCTATTTTCCCAGAGACGACGGCGATTGGAAGTCTAGCTCATTACATCACCCATGCTGACAGCAAACATTTCCAACCAATGAATGTCAATTTCGGAATTATCAAGGAGTTGGAAGGCGAGCGTATTCGTGATAAGAAGGCTCGTTATGAAAAAATTGCAGAGCGTGCCCTTTCTGACTTAGAGGAATTTTTAACGGTCTAATTTTTTTCAAAGAATTGCTCATGATACTATAAAAATCTTAGAATTTGTGATAAAATAGGTAGGATAAAAGAAGGAGAGTGAAAATGGCGAATCCCAAGTATAAACGTATTTTAATCAAGTTATCAGGTGAAGCCCTTGCCGGTGAACGTGGCGTAGGGATTGATATCCAAACAGTTCAAACAATCGCAAAAGAGATTCAAGAAGTTCATAGCTTAGGTATCGAAATTGCCCTTGTTATTGGTGGAGGAAATCTCTGGCGTGGAGAACCTGCTGCAGAAGCAGGTATGGACCGCGTTCAGGCAGATTACACAGGAATGCTTGGGACTGTTATGAATGCTCTTGTGATGGCAGATTCATTGCAACAAGTTGGGGTTGATACACGTGTGCAAACAGCTATTGCTATGCAACAAGTGGCAGAGCCTTATGTCCGTGGACGTGCCCTTCGTCACCTTGAAAAAGGCCGTATCGTTATCTTTGGTGCTGGAATTGGTTCACCTTACTTCTCAACCGATACAACAGCGGCCCTTCGTGCAGCTGAAATCGAAGCAGACGCCATCCTCATGGCTAAAAATGGCGTAGATGGTGTTTACAATGCTGATCCTAAGAAGGACAAGACAGCTGTTAAATTTGAAGAATTGACCCACCGTGACGTTATCAATAAAGGTCTTCGTATCATGGACTCAACAGCTTCAACCCTCTCAATGGATAACGACATTGACTTGGTTGTCTTCAACATGAACCAACCAGGCAACATCAAACGTGTCGTATTTGGTGAAAATATCGGAACAACAGTTTCAAATAATATCTAAGAAAAGGAATAAGAAAGATTATGGCTAACGCAATTATTGAAAAAGCTAAAGAGAGAATGACCCAGTCTCACCAATCACTTGCTCGTGAATTTGGTGGTATCCGTGCTGGCCGTGCCAATGCAAGCTTGCTTGACCGTGTACATGTAGAATACTACGGAGTAGAAACTCCTCTTAACCAAATCGCTTCAATTACGATTCCAGAAGCGCGTGTTTTGTTGGTGACACCATTTGACAAATCTTCATTGAAAGACATCGAACGTGCCTTGAACGCTTCTGATCTTGGTATCACACCAGCTAATGACGGTTCTGTGATTCGCTTGGTTATCCCAGCTCTTACAGAAGAAACTCGTCGTGACCTTGCTAAAGAAGTGAAGAAGGTCGGTGAGAATGCTAAAGTGGCTGTCCGCAATATCCGTCGCGATGCTATGGACGAAGCTAAGAAACAAGAAAAAGCAAAAGAAATCACTGAAGACGAATTGAAGACTCTTGAAAAAGATATTCAAAAAGTAACAGACGATGCTGTTAAACACATCGACGACATGACTGCCAACAAAGAGAAAGAACTTTTGGAAGTCTAAAAATAAACAGAAAAACTCAGTTGGCATTGCTGGCTGAGTTTTATTCGAAAGAAGGAAATATGAATACAAATCTTGCAAGTTTTATCGTTGGACTGATCATCGATGAAAACGACCGTTTTTACTTTGTGCAAAAGGATGGTCAAACCTATGCTCTTGCTAAGGAAGAAGGTCAACATACAGTAGGGGATACGGTCAAAGGTTTTGCCTACACGGATATGAAGCAAAAACTCCGCCTGACAACCTTACAAGTGAGTGCCACTCAGGACCAATTTGGTTGGGGAACTGTAACGGAAGTTCGTAAAGACTTGGGTGTCTTTGTGGATACAGGCCTTCCTGACAAGGAAATCGTTGTGTCACTCGATATTCTCCCTGAACTCAAGGAACTCTGGCCTAAGAAGGGCGACCAACTCTACATCCGTCTTGAAGTGGACAAGAAAGACCGTATCTGGGGCCTCTTGGCTTATCAAGAAGACTTCCAACGTCTGGCTCGTCCTGCCTACAACAACATGCAGAACCAAAACTGGCCAGCCATTGTTTACCGCCTCAAGCTGTCAGGGACTTTTGTTTACCTGCCAGAAAATAACATGCTTGGCTTTATCCATCCTAGCGAGCGCTATGCAGAACCACGTTTGGGTCAAGTTCTAGATGCGCGTGTCATTGGTTTTCGTGAAGTGGACCGTACCTTGAACCTCTCCCTCAAACCACGTTCTTTTGAAATGTTGGAAAATGATGCCCAGATGATTTTGACTTATTTGGAAAGCAATGGCGGTTTCATGACCTTAAATGATAAGTCATCTCCAGACGATATCAAGGCAACCTTTGGCATTTCTAAAGGTCAGTTCAAGAAAGCACTTGGTGGCTTGATGAAGGCTGGTAAAATCAAGCAAGACCAGTTTGGGACAGAGTTGATCTAGGGTGACTTATGAGAAAATCATTTTACACTTGGCTCATGACCGAGCGCAATCCTAAAAGTAACAGTCCCAAAGCTTTCCTAGCAGACCTAGCCTTTGAAGAATCAACTTTCCCAAAACATACAGATGATTTTGATGAGGTCAGTCGCTTTTTGGAGGAGCACGCTAGTTTCTCTTTCAACCTAGGGGAATTTGACGCTATCTGGCAAGAATACTTAGAACACTAGCATGATTCACTGGGTTTGGGCTAGTAATTTCTCCACCCCTTTGCTATAATAAAAAGAAATAAAAGGATTAGAGAGGTTCTTTATTTGAAGGAACATTCAATAGACATTCAACTGAGTCATCCAGATGATCTGTTTCATCTTTTTGGTTCCAATGAACGCCATCTTCGTTTGATGGAAGAAGAGCTCGATGTGGTGATTCATGCTCGTACGGAGATTGTCCAGGTTTTGGGAGAAGAGTCTGCTTGCGAGGAAGCTCGTCAGGTTATCCAAGCTTTGATGGTCTTGGTGAACCGTGGGATGACCGTTGGTACGCCAGATGTGGTGACTGCAATTAGCATGGTCAAAAACGATGAAATTGATAAGTTTGTCGCCCTTTACGAAGAAGAAATTATCAAGGACAATACAGGGAAGCCTATCCGTGTCAAAACACTGGGTCAAAAACTTTATGTGGACAGTGTTAAACAGCACGATGTGACCTTTGGAATTGGGCCAGCAGGTACAGGGAAGACCTTCCTTGCAGTGACATTGGCAGTGACTGCCCTTAAACGTGGGCAGGTCAAGCGGATTATCTTGACACGTCCAGCGGTGGAAGCAGGAGAGAGTCTAGGTTTTCTTCCGGGTGATCTCAAGGAGAAGGTAGATCCTTACCTTCGACCTGTTTATGATGCCTTGTATCAGATTCTGGGAAAAGACCAAACGACTCGTCTCATGGAGCGAGAAATCATTGAGATTGCACCTCTTGCCTACATGCGTGGACGAACCTTGGATGATGCCTTTGTCATTCTCGATGAGGCGCAAAATACGACCATCATGCAGATGAAGATGTTCTTGACTCGTTTAGGTTTTCATTCTAAGATGATTGTCAATGGAGATATCAGTCAGATTGACCTTCCACGTAACGTCAAGTCAGGTTTGATTGATGCTCAAGAGAAACTCAAGAATATCCATCAGATTGACTTTGTTCATTTTTCAGCCAAGGATGTGGTTCGCCATCCTGTTGTCGCTCAGATTATCCGAGCTTATGAACCAGCTCCAGTGAAAAAGGCAGAGAGTGAAGAATTAGAGTCTCAACCTCTGTCTGAAGGATAGTTCTTTTGTACTTAAAATTATCTCAATACCAAGTATAAATTTGCTTTTTAAATATTTCATTCAATATCCTTATCTTGGTTAGAAACTTTTCAAGTGGTGGAATCCTATGGAATCAATCTTTTTAAAACTAGCTCAGTATCCAATAGTGGAGACAGAGCGTTTATTGCTTAGACCTGTAACCTTGGATGATGCGGAAGCAATGTTTGACTATGCCTCGGACAAGGATAATACACGTTACACTTTTCTAACCAATCAAAGCTTGGAAGAAACCAAGAATAACATTGCTCAGTTCTACTTGACCAATCCCTTGGGACGCTGGGGAATAGAACTAAAAAGCAATGGCAAATTTATTGGAACCATTGACTTGCACAAGATTGATCCTGTTCTTAAGAAGGCAGCTATTGGCTACATTATCAATAAAAAGTATTGGAATCAAGGATTGACGACAGAAGCTAATCGTGCCGTAATTAAGCTAGTTTTTGAGAAAATAGGAATGAACAAGTTAGTTGCTCTTCACGATAAGGATAATCCTGCGTCAGGAAAGGTCATGGAGAAATCAGGAATGCGTTTTTCCCACGAAGAAGCTTATGCTTGTATGGACCAGCATGAAGAAGGCCGAATCGTGACAAGAGTTCATTATGTCTTGACCAAGGAAGACTATTTTGCAAATAAATAAGCAGTTGAAAAGAAATTTTCGACTGTTTTTTCTTCCTCTTACGAATAATCTAAGAGAGGAGAAAATATGGAAGCAATTATCGAGAAAATTAAAGAGTATAAAATCATTGTCATCTGTACTTGTCTGGGCTTGCTTGTCGGCGGATTTTTCCTGCTAAAACCAGCTCCACAAACACCTGTCAAGGAAACGAATTTGCAGGCAGAAGTTGCAGCAGTTTCCAAGGATTCGGTATCCGAAAAGGATGTGAAGAAGGAAGAAAAGGAAGAATCCCTTGAACAAGATCTAATCACAGTAGATGTGAAAGGTGCTGTCAAATCACCAGGGATTTATGATTTGCCTGTAGGTAGTCGGGTCAATGATGCTGTTCAGAAGGCTGGTGGCTTGACAGAGCAAGCAGATAGCAAGTCGCTCAATCTAGCTCAGAAAGTTAATGACGAGGCTCTGGTTTACGTTCCTACTAAGGGAGAAGAATCAGCTAGTCAACATACTGGTTCTGGAGCGGCTTCTTCAACAAGCAAGGACAAGAAGGTCAATCTCAACAAGGCCAGTCTGGAAGAACTCAAGCAGGTCAAGGGACTGGGAGGAAAACGAGCTCAGGACATTATCGACCATCGTGAGGCAAATGGGAAATTTAAGTCGGTTGATGAACTCAAGAAAGTCTCTGGTATTGGTGCCAAGACCATAGAAAAGCTAAAAGACTATGTTACAGTGGATTAAGAATTTCCCCCTTCCCCTAATTTACCTGAGTTTTCTGTTACTTTGGCTTTACTACGCTATTTTCTCAGCATCCTATCTTGCTTTGTTGGGCTTTGTTTTTCTGCTAGTCTGTCTCTTTTTCCAATTTCCTTGGAAATCGGCTGGTAAAGTTCTAATGATTTGCGGAGTCTTTGGCTTTTGGTTTCTGTTTCAAAATTGGCAACAGAGTCAAGCAAGTCAAAATTTGGCGGATTCTGTTGAAAGGGTACGGATTTTACCAGATACCATCAAAGTTAATGGTGATAGTCTATCCTTTCGTGGCAAGGCTGATGGACGCATTTTTCAAGTCTATTATAAACTCCAGTCCGAGGAGGAGAAAGAACAATTTCAAGCTTTAACAGCCCTTCATGATTTGGAACTAGAAGGAAAACTTTCAGAGCCAGAAAGGCAGAGAAATTTTGGTGGCTTTGACTATCAAGCCTATCTGAAGACTCAGGGAATTTACCAGACTCTCAATATCAAAAAAATCCAGTCACTTCAAAAGGTTAGCAGTTGGGATATAGGTGAAAACCTGTCCAGTTTACGCCGTAAGGCTGTAGTTTGGATTAAGACGCATTTTCCAGCCCCTATGCGCAATTACATGACAGGGATTTTGCTAGGACATCTGGACACAGATTTTGAGGAGATGAATGAGCTTTATTCTAGTCTAGGAATTATCCACCTCTTTGCCCTGTCTGGCATGCAGGTAGGTTTTTTCATGGATGGATTTAAGAAACTTCTCTTACGATTGGGCTTGACCCAAGAAAAGTTGAAATGGCTGACCTATCCCTTTTCCCTTATCTATGCAGGGCTGACAGGATTTTCAGCATCGGTTATTCGCAGTCTCTTACAAAAGTTACTGGCTCAACATGGTGTTAAGGGTTTGGATAATTTTGCCTTGACGGTCCTTATCCTCTTTATCATCATGCCCAACTTTTTCTTGACAGCAGGAGGAGTCTTGTCCTGCGCTTATGCTTTTATCTTGACCATGACTAGTAAAGAAGGAGAGGGGCTCAAGGCTGTTGCTAGAGAAAGTCTAGTCATCTCCTTGGGCATATTGCCCATTCTGTCCGTCTATTTTGCGGAATTTCAACCTTGGTCCATCCTTTTGACCTTCGTCTTTTCCTTTCTATTTGACTTGGTCTTCTTACCGCTCTTGTCTATCTTATTTGCCCTTTCCTTTCTCTATCCAGTCATTCAGCTGAATTTTATTTTTGAATGGTTGGAGGGCATTATTCGCCTGGTATCGCAGGTGGCAAGTAGGCCTCTAGTCTTTGGACAACCCAATGCATGGCTTTTAATTTTATTGTTAATTTCCTTGGCTTTAGTTTATGATTTGAGGAAAAACATTAAAAGGATAATAGTATTGAGTTTATTGATTACAGGTCTCTTTTTCCTTACCAAGCATCCACTGGAAAATGAAATTACCATGCTGGATGTGGGGCAAGGCGAAAGTATTTTCCTAAGGGATGTAACTGGTAAGACTATTCTCATAGATGTGGGCGGTAAGGCAGAATCTGATAAGAAAATTGAAAAATGGCAAGAAAAGGCGATAACCAGCAATGCCCAGCGAACCTTGATTCCTTATCTAAAAAGTAGAGGAGTAGCCAAAATTGACCAGCTGATTTTGACAAATACGGACAAGGAGCATGTTGGAGATTTGTTGGAGGTGACCAAGGCTTTCCATGTAGGCGAAATTTTAGTGTCCAAAGGCAGTTTGAAACAGAAGGAATTTGTGGCAGAACTACAAGAAACTCAAATCAAGGTGCGTAGTGTGGCAGAAGGGGAAAATGTGCTAATTTTCGGAAGTCAGATAGAAGTACTATCTCCAAGGAAAATTGGAGATGGAGGTCATGAGGATTCCCTGGTTCTTTATGGGAAACTATTGGATAAGCACTTCCTCTTCACTGGAAATTTGGAGGAAAAAGGAGAGAAGGACTTGCTGAAGCACTATCCAGACTTGAAAGTGGATGTTTTGAAAGCTAGCCAACATGGCTCTAAAAAATCATTAAGTTCAGCCTTTCTAGAAAAACTCAAACCAGAGTTCACTCTCATTTCAGTTGGAAAGAATAATCGAACGAAACTCCCCCATCAGGAAACCTTGATACGACTGGAAACTATCAATAGCAAAGTTTACCGAACTGACCAGCAAGGAGCTATACGCTTTAAGGGGTGGAATAGTTGGAAAATCGAAAGTGTTCGATAGGAAGGACAAATATTATATATTAGTAAAATAAACTAGAAATCTGTTGCATAATAATGATAAAAACGATATAATGAAAGCGTCTTCAATATTAATGATATAAAACCATTAAAAATTAGCAAAAACCGTTTAATTAGTTAGTTTATGATCTATTGGTCCTTTTCAGTCCAGTATGTCTGCTGTGAGCGTTCTTAAAACTTATCGGTATGATTGGAAAGTATAGTACGAACTATCACAGTCTCGTTATGATAGATATGATGAGTATAGCGTTGATGGTGGTTAAATTACGATTTTTTAGAGATATAAATTATTACAACGGTAGTTGTTAATCTTTCAAGAGTGATAAAAAGGAGGGCTAGGTATGTTGCAGCTTACTCATGTGACCTTAAAAACGCGACAAGTCATCTTACAAGATGTTGATTTTACATTTGAAAAGGGTAGTATTTATGGTATTCTTGCTATCAATGGCTCTGGAAAGACGACCCTGTTCCGCGCCATTAGCAATTTAATTCCTATAAGTAGTGGAAATATCGCAGTCCCTCCTTCTTTATTTTATTATGAAAGCATTGAATGGCTGGATGAAAATTTAAGTGGGATGGACTATCTTCGCCTCATAAAAAACATCTGGAAGTCAGACCTAAACTTGAGGGATGAAATTGATTACTGGGAAATGTCGGACTATGTCAGACTTCCCATTCGCAAGTATTCCTTAGGCATGAAGCAACGCTTGGTGATTGCCATGTATTTCCTCAGTCAGGCGAAATGCTGGCTCATGGATGAGATTACAAATGGCTTAGATGAGTATTATCGACAGAAGTTTTTTGATAGGCTGGCACAAATAAATAGGCAAGAGCAGCTGGTTCTTTTGAGTTCCCACTACAAAGAGGAGTTGGTGGAGATTTGCGATAGCATGGTAACCATTCGTCAGGGGCAGATAGAAGAGGCTTAGTTTATGAAAGATGTTATTCAATTTTTATTAAAAAAAGTTTTCAAAAGTCGCTTAAACTGGATTGTCTTAGCTTTATTTGTTTTAGCTCTTGGTATTAGCTTTTATTTCAATAGTCGGACTGCAAACTCAGTCAGTTTGGAGAGCAGGTTGGAAACTCATATTGCAGCCAACGAGAGAGCTATCAATGAAAATGAAGAGAAGTTCTCCCAAATGTCTGATACCAGCTCGGAAGAATACCAGTTTGCAAAAAGTAATTTAGACTTGCAAAAAAATCTTTTGACGCAAAAGAAAGAAATTCTAACTTTACTAAAAGAAGGGCGCTGGAAAGAAGCCTACTATTTGCAGTGGCAAGATGAAGAGAAGAATTATGAATTTGTATCAAATAACTCGACTTCTAGCTCTGACTTAAAAATGGCGGTTGACCGCGAACGAAAGATTTACCAAGCGCTATATCTCTTGAACATAAAAGCCCACAATTTAGATTATCCGACTTACGGGATTGATCAGATTGTCTGGATTTTAGAAGCTATCATCCCAAGCTTGTTTGTGGTTGCTATTATTTTTATGCTAACACAACTATTTGCAGAAAGATATCAAAATCATCTGGATACAGCTCAATTATATCCTTTTTCAAAAGTGACATTTGCAATGTCTTCTCTTGGAGTTGGGGTGGGCTATGTAACTGTGCTGTTTATTGGAATCTGTGGTTTTTCTTTTCTAGTGGGAAGTCTGATAAGTGGTTTTGGACAGTTAGATTATCCCTACCCGATATATAGCTTAGTGAATCAAGAGGTAACTATTGGGAAAATACAAGATGTGTTATTTCCTGGCTTGTTCTTAGCTTTCTTAGCCTTTATCGTCATTGTGGAAGTAGTGTACTTGATTGCTTACTTTTTCAAGCAAAAAATGCCTGTTCTTTTTCTTTCACTTATTGGGATTGTTGGCTTATTGTTTGGCATCCAAACAATTCAGCCTCTTCAAAGGATTGCACATCTGATTCCCTTTACTTACTTGCGTTCAGTGGAGATTTTGTCTGGAAGATTACCTAAGCAAATTGATAATGTCAATCTGAATTGGAGCATGGGGATGGTCTTACTTCCTTGCCTGATTATCCTTTTGTTAGTGGGAATTCTATTTATTGAAAGATGGGGAAGTTCACAGAAAAAAGAATTTTTTAATAGATCCTAGCTTTCCTATAGGGAAAATAAGTAAAAACTAACATAGAGAGGGAATCAACTTGGTTCTCTCTTTTTGATGCGAAAACCAATCCAAAATACAAACACAAACTTTTCAAAAAAATAACTTTTTATCTTGACAAGGGCTAGAAAACTTGGTATCATATAAAAGTTGAGAAAAGCAGAAGTGAGAGCTTCTCGCCTTGTGACATCAAGTTGCCTGGCCCTACGGATGAAAAGTTTCTAAGAAACGCTATCATAACGTGCGGGCTTGTATATTTACGAGTCCGCTATTGTTTTTCTCTAATAAAACAAAAGAGGTGAAAACCATAGCAAAGCAAGACTTATTCATCAATGATGAGATTCGTGTACGTGAAGTTCGCTTGATTGGTCTTGAAGGAGAACAGCTAGGCATCAAGCCACTCAGTGAAGCGCAAGCTTTGGCTGATAACGCCAATGTTGACCTAGTATTGATTCAACCCCAAGCCAAACCGCCTGTTGCAAAAATTATGGACTACGGTAAGTTCAAATTTGAGTACCAGAAGAAGCAAAAAGAACAACGTAAAAAACAAAGTGTTGTTACTGTGAAAGAAGTTCGTCTAAGTCCAACTATTGACAAGGGTGACTTTGATACAAAACTTCGCAATGCACGCAAATTCCTTGAAAAAGGAAATAAAGTTAAGGTATCTATTCGCTTTAAGGGTCGTATGATTACCCATAAAGAGATTGGTGCAAAAGTTTTAGCCGAGTTTGCTGAAGCAACTCAAGATATTGCCATCATCGAACAACGTGCTAAAATGGATGGACGTCAAATGTTCATGCAATTGGCGCCAGCGACTGACAAAAAATAATTGTCAGAAAGTTAAATAAAGGAGAAAAAATCATGCCAAAACAAAAAACACACCGCGCATCAGCTAAACGTTTCAAACGTACAGGTTCTGGTGGACTTAAACGTTTCCGTGCTTACACTTCTCACCGTTTCCACGGAAAAACTAAAAAACAACGTCGTCATCTTCGTAAAGCATCTATGGTGCATTCAGGAGATTACAAACGTATCAAAGCAATGCTTACTCGCTTGAAATAATAGCTTGACTGTAAGTAAACAATTCTAGGAAATATTTGGAGGAAATAAAACATGGCACGTGTTAAAGGTGGCGTTGTATCACGCAAACGTCGTAAACGTATTCTTAAATTAGCAAAAGGTTACTATGGAGCTAAACACATCTTGTTCCGTACTGCAAAAGAACAAGTAATGAACTCTTACTACTATGCATACCGTGACCGTCGTCAGAAAAAACGTGACTTCCGCAAATTGTGGATCACTCGTATCAATGCGGCAGCTCGTATGAACGGACTTTCATACTCACAATTGATGCATGGTTTGAAATTGGCTGAGATCGAAGTTAACCGTAAAATGCTTGCTGACTTGGCTGTTAACGATGCAGCAGCTTTCACAGCTCTTGCAGATGCAGCTAAAGCAAAACTTGGTAAATAATAACAGATAAGACTGGAACAGGATTGTCCCAGTCTTTTTAAAAATAAAGGAGAAAAATATGGCTTCAAAAATGCTACACACTTGCTTACGCGTAGAAAATCTTGAAAAATCAATTGCATTCTATCAAGATGCTTTTGGATTTAAAGAATTGCGTCGCAGAGATTTTCCAGACCATGCCTTCACGATTGTCTATCTAGGTCTTGAGGGTGACGACTATGAGTTGGAATTGACTTATAACTACGATCACGGTCCTTATGTGGTTGGAGATGGATTTGCCCATATCGCCCTCAGTACACCTGATCTTGAGGCGCTTCATCAAGAGCATAGTGCCAAAGGCTATGAAGTGACTGAGCCAAATGGTCTACCAGGAACTGCACCTAACTATTACTTTGTTAAAGACCCTGATGGATACAAGGTTGAAGTCATTCGTGAAAAATAATCCCGTGAAGTCAAGTAGAATCTTCGTTTTCTACTTGACTTTTTTTAGCTGAAAGAGTATACTAGTAAAAATTTAACCTTTAAGGGGAGTCCAGAGAGACTCACAAGGTGTCAGATAAAAGAATAGTACAATTTTCTAGAGGAGACTTTTTGAGTGTGCTCTCTTCTGTTGTACGATTTTAACTGAGGCCTTGCACTAGCAAGGTCTTTTCTTTGTCTGGTCCCCTTAAAATTTAAGGAGGAAAAGTCATGAATCCTACATGTAAGAAACGTTTGGGTGCGATTCGATTGGAAACCATGAAGGTGGTTGCACAGGAGGAAATCGCGCCAGCAATCTTTGAATTAGTCCTAGAAGGGGAAATGGTTGAAGCCATGCGAGCAGGCCAATTTCTTCATCTGCGTGTGCCTGATGATGCCCATCTTTTGCGTCGTCCTATTTCAATTTCGTCTATTGATAAGGCTAACAAGCAGTGTCATCTTATTTATCGGATTGAGGGAGCTGGGACAGCTATTTTCTCAACCTTAAGTCAGGGAGATACTCTTGATGTGATGGGGCCTCAGGGGAATGGTTTTGACTTGTCTGACCTTGATGAGCAGAGTAAGGTTCTCCTTGTTGGTGGGGGGATTGGTGTTCCGCCCTTACTTGAAGTAGCCAAGGAATTGCATGCGCGTGGTGTGAAAGTAGTGACAGTTCTCGGTTTTGCGAACAAGGATGCTGTTATTTTAGAGACGGAATTGGCTCAATATGGTCAAGTATTCGTAACGACAGATGATGGTTCTTATGGTATCAAGGGAAATGTTTCAGTTGTTATCAAGGATTTAGACAGTCAGTTTGATGCTGTTTACTCATGTGGGGCGCCTGGAATGATGAAGTATATCAATCAAACCTTTTATGACCACCCAAGAGCCTATCTATCTCTGGAATCTCGTATGGCTTGTGGAATGGGGGCCTGCTATGCCTGCGTCCTAAAAGTGCCAGAAAGCGAGACAGTCAGCCAACGCGTCTGTGAAGATGGCCCTGTTTTCCGCACAGGAACAGTTGTATTATAAGGAGAAAATTATGACTAGAAATCGTTTACAAGTTTCTCTACCAGGCTTGGATTTGAAAAATCCGATTATTCCAGCATCGGGCTGTTTTGGCTTTGGTCAAGAGTATGCCAAGTACTATGATTTAGACCTTTTAGGTTCTATTATGATCAAGGCGACAACCCTTGAACCCCGTTTTGGCAATCCAACTCCAAGGGTGGCAGAAACACCTGCTGGCATGCTCAATGCAATCGGTTTGCAAAATCCTGGTTTGGAAGTTGTTTTGGCTGAAAAGTTACCTTGGCTGGAAAGAGAATATCCAAATCTTCCTATTATTGCCAATGTAGCTGGTTTTTCAAAACAAGAGTATGCAGCTGTTTCTAGTGGTATTTCCAAGGCAGCTAATGTAAAGGCAATTGAGCTTAATATCTCTTGTCCTAACGTAGACCACTGTAATCATGGACTTTTGATTGGTCAAGATCCAGATTTGGCTTATGATGTAGTGAAAGCAGCTGTGGAAGCCTCTGATGTACCAGTTTATGTCAAACTAACTCCTAGTGTGACCGATATCGTTACTGTCGCAAAGGCAGCAGAGGATGCAGGAGCAAGTGGATTAACCATGATTAATACTCTAGTTGGAATGCGCTTTGACCTCAAAACCAGAAAACCAATCTTGGCCAATGGAACAGGTGGAATGTCTGGTCCAGCAGTCTTTCCAGTAGCTCTCAAACTCATCCGCCAAGTCGCCCAAACAACAGACCTGCCTATCATTGGAATGGGAGGAGTGGATTCGGCTGAAGCTGCCCTAGAAATGTATCTGGCTGGAGCATCGGCTATTGGAGTTGGAACAGGCAACTTTACCAATCCATATGCCTGTCCTGATATCATCGAAAATTTACCAAAAGTCATGGATAAATACGGTATTAGCAGTCTAGAAGATCTACGCAAAGAAGTAAAAGAGTCTTTGAGGTAAACTGCAATCAATCTGTTCTTGATTTTTTATGAGTTTGTAATGTTGATTATAGAGAATTTTGATATAATGAAATGAGTAAGAACAGAGGAAGAAGGTTAATGAAGAAAGTAAGATTTATTTTTTTAGCCCTGCTATTTTTCTTAGCTAGTCCAGAGGGTGTAATGGCCAGTGATGGTACTTGGCAAGGAAAACAATACCTGAAAGCAGATGACAGTCAAGCAGCCAATGAGTGGGTTTTTGATGCTCATTATCAATCTTGGTTTTATATAAAAGCAGATGCCAACTATGCTGAAAATGAATGGCTGAAACAAGGTGACGACTATTTTTACCTCAAATCTGGTGGCTATATGGCAAAATCAGAATGGGTAGAAGACAAGGGAGCCTTCTATTATCTTGACCAAGATGGAAAGATGAAAAGAAATGCGTGGGTAGGAACTTCCTATGTTGGTGCAACAGGTGCCAAGGTAATAGAAGATTGGGTCTATGATTCTCGATACGATGCTTGGTTTTATATCAAAGCAGATGGACAACACGCAGAGAAAGAATGGCTCCAAATTAAGGGTAAGGACTATTATTTCAAATCTGGCGGTTATTTGCTAACAAGTCAGTGGATTGATCAGGCTTATGTGAATGCTAGTGGTGCCAAAGTACAGCAAGGTTGGCTTTATGACAAACAATACCAATCTTGGTTTTACATCAAAGAAAATGGAAATCATGCTGATAAAGAATGGATTTTCGAAAATGGTCACTATTATTATCTAAAATCTGGTGGCTATATGGCAGCCAATGAATGGATTTGGGATAAGGAGTCATGGTTTTATCTCAAATCTGATGGCAAAATGACTGAGAAAGAATGGCTATACGATTCTAAAAGTCAAGCCTGGTACTACTTCAAATCTGGTGGCTACATGGCGAAAAATGAGACAGTAGATGGTTATCAGCTTGGAAGCGATGGAAAGTGGCTTGGAGAAAAAGCTACAAACGAAAATGCTGCTTACTATCAAGTAGTGCCTGTCACAGCAAATGTTTATAATGCAGATGGTGAAAAGCTGTCCTATATATCACAAGGTAGTGTTGTCTGGCTAGACAAGGATAGAAAAAGTGATGACAAGCGCTTGGCTATTACTATTTCTGGTTTGTCAGGTTATATGAAAATAGAAGATTTACAAGCACTAGATGCTAGCAAGGATTTTATCCCTTATTATGAGAGCGATGGGCATCGTTTTTATCACTATGTGGCTCAGAATGCTAGTATCCCAGTAGCTTCTCATCTTTCTGATATGGAAGTAGGCAAGAAATATTATTCGGCAGATGGGCTGCATTTTGATGGTTTTAACCTTGAAAATCCCTTCCTTTTCAAAGATTTGACAGAGACTACAAACTATAGTGCTGAAGACTTGGATAAGGTATTTAGTCTGTTAAATATTGACAATAGTCTCTTGGAAAATAAGGGAGCTACTTTTAAGGAAGCCGAAGAACATTACCATATCAATGCCCTCTACCTCTTTGCCCATAGTGCTTTAGAAAGTGATTGGGGACGAAGTAAAATTGCCAAAGATAAGAATAATTTCTTTGGAATTACAGCCTATGATACGACCCCTTACCTTTCTGCCAAGACATTTGATGATGTGGATAAGGGAATTTTAGGTGCAACCAAGTGGATTAAGGAAAATTATATAGATAGGGGTAGAACTTTCCTTGGAAACAAGGCATCTGGTATGAATGTGGAATATGCGTCAGACCCTTATTGGGGCGAAAAAATTGCTAGTGTGATGATGAAAATCAATGAGAAACTAGGTGGCAAAGATTAGTCCTATAATTGGATATGATTTGATTAAATAGTATGTTAAAAATCCTGATTTCAAATAAAATCAGGATTTTTTCATGGATGCAATTTTTTCTGGGTCTGGTGTGACACGGAGGGTCTTTTGTCCTGTGTAAGTGACAAAGCCAGGTTTTCCACCAGTTGGTTTGTTGAGTTTTTTGACTTCAATCATATCCACCTGCACCAGATTCGACAGGCGCCCTTGAGAGAAGTAGGCAGCTAACTCTGCTGCGTCTGTTTTGACTTCATCAGATGGGTCTAGGTTGCCTGAGATGATAACGTGGCTTCCAGGAATGTCCTTGGCATGGAACCAAAGTTCCTCTTTGCGGGCCATTTTAAAGGTTAGCTCCTCGTTTTGTAGGTTGTTTCGGCCGACATAGATGATGGTTTTGCCATCGCTTGCTAGATATTGTTCTGGTTTTTTGCGTTTCTGGATTTTCTCCCGTTGTCTTCTGCGGATAAAACCTGTTTGAATCAATTCTTCACGGATTTCAGCGATTTCTTCTAGTCCAGCTTGGTTGAGGACGGTTTCTACACTTTCCAGATAGAGAATGGTTGCCTTGGTTTCCTCAATCAGCTCAGTCAAGTATTTGACAGCTTCTTTGAGTTTCTGATACCGTTTAAAATAGCGTTGGGCATTCTGGTTGGGAGTCAAGGCCTTATCAAGCGCAATTGTGATAGGTTGATTAGTATAGTAGTTGTCTAGGATAACCTGATCTTGGTCATTAGGAACTTGATGGAGGAAGGTTGTCAGTAATTCCCCCTTTTGACGAAATTCTTCAGCGTTGTCTGTCGCCAGTAACTCTTTTTCTTGTTTTTTAAGCTTATGACGATTTTTTTGAAGTTCATTTTCAACACGGCGAATGAGTTCACTGGCTTGCTGTTTGACACGGTCGCGCTCAGCCTTGTCCTTATAGTAGGTGTCCAACAAATCAGAAAGACTGGCAAAAGGCTCTCCTATCTGATTTTCAAAAGGAACTGGACTGAAGGAAGTCTTAGTCAAGCATGGTTTGGTTTCTTGATTGAAAAAGTTTCGGAAAGTGGAAAGTTTTTCACTAACCAGTATCCTTTCCAATTCATTTGCCGTATCGCGTCCCAGACCTTGAAAGAGGCTTTGAAGATTTTTAGCTGTCGTTTCCTGTGTTTGCAGGATTTCAAATAGTTTTTCATCCTTGATAGTAAAAGGATTGAGTGATTCCGTACTCGGAGGAGCAATATAGGTCGATCCAGGCAGCAAGGTACGGTAGCTATTTTGTGAAAAGCCGACGTGTTTAATGACTTCGAGGATTTTATGACTGCTTTTATCAACCAGTAGAATATTACTGTGTTTACCCATGATTTCGATAATCAAGGTAGCCTGAATATGGTCGCCAATCTCGTTTTTATTGGAAACTGTCATTTCCACAATTCGGTCATTTTCCACTTGCTCAATCGACTCAATTAGGGCACCCTGCAAATACTTTCTCAAAACCATGATAAAGGTTGAAGGTTGGGCTGGATTTTCAAAAGTCGTTTGGGTCAGCTGAATGCGTCCAAAAACTGGATGTGCAGAAAGGAGCAGGCGATGACTTTGGCGATTGCTACGGATTTGCAAGACCAACTCTTGTTCAAAAGGCTGATTGATTTTCTGAATGCGTCCATTCACTAACTCTCTTCGCAATTCCTCAACCATGTGGTGTAAAAAAAATCCGTCAAATGACATCGTTCTCTCCTTGTGATTGTATTCCATAGTATTATATCAAAAAGGTAGAATAAAATCATGGAAATGTGGTATAATAAAGCCAAGTAAAGAGAAACGAGAAGCACATGTATATTGAAATGGTAGATGAAACTGGTCAAGTTTCAAAAGAAATGTTGCAACAAACCCAAGAAATTTTGGAATTTGCAGCCCAAAAATTAGGCAAAGAAGACAAGGAGATGGCAGTTACCTTTGTGACCAATGAACGTAGTCATGAACTCAATCTGGAGTACCGTGACACGGACCGTCCGACAGATGTTATCAGCCTTGAGTATAAACCAGAGTTGGAAATTGCCTTTGACGAAGAGGATTTACTTGAAAATCCGGAATTGGCAGAGATGATGTCTGAGTTTGATGCCTATATTGGGGAACTGTTCATCTCTATTGATAAGGCTCATGAGCAGGCCGAGGAATACGGTCACAGCTTTGAGCGTGAGATGGGCTTCTTGGCAGTGCACGGCTTTTTACATATCAACGGCTATGATCACTACACTCCGGAAGAAGAAGCGGAGATGTTCGGTTTACAAGAAGAAATTTTGACAGCCTATGGACTCACAAGACAATAAACGAAAATGGAAAAATCGTGACCTGATATCCAGTTTAGAATTTGCTCTAACAGGAATTTTTACTGCCATCAAGGAAGAACGCAATATGCGAAAACATGCAGTGACGGCTCTTATAGTCATTCTTGCAGGTTTTGTTTTTCAGGTGTCACGAATCGAATGGCTCTTTCTCCTATTGAGCATTTTCTTGGTAGTAGCCTTTGAAATTATCAATTCTGCTATCGAAAATGTGGTGGATTTGGCCAGTCACTATCACTTTTCTATGCTGGCTAAAAATGCCAAGGATATGGCGGCTGGCGCGGTATTAGTGGTCTCTCTTTTCGCAGCCTTAACAGGCGCATTGATTTTTCTCCCACGAATCTGGGATTTATTATTTTAAACAGTAAGAGGAAATTATGACATTTAAATCAGGCTTTGTAGCCATTTTAGGACGTCCCAATGTTGGGAAGTCAACTTTTTTAAATCACGTTATGGGGCAAAAGATTGCCATCATGAGTGACAAGGCGCAGACAACGCGCAACAAAATCATGGGAATTTACACGACTGATAAGGAGCAAATTGTCTTTATCGATACCCCAGGGATTCACAAACCTAAAACAGCTCTCGGAGATTTCATGGTCGAATCTGCCTATAGTACCCTTCGTGAAGTGGATACCGTCCTTTTTATGGTACCTGCTGATGAGGCGCGTGGTAAGGGCGATGATATGATTATCGAGCGTCTCAAGGCTGCTAAGGTTCCTGTTATTCTGGTGGTGAATAAGATCGATAAGGTTCATCCAGACCAGCTTTTGTCTCAGATTGATGATTTCCGAAATCAGATGGACTTCAAGGAAATTGTTCCTATCTCAGCCCTTCAGGGCAATAACGTGTCTCGTCTAGTGGATATTTTGAGTGAAAATCTGGATGAAGGATTCCAGTATTTCCCGTCTGATCAAATCACAGACCATCCAGAACGTTTCTTGGTTTCAGAAATGGTTCGCGAGAAAGTCTTGCACCTAACTCGTGAAGAGATTCCGCATTCTGTTGCAGTAGTAGTGGATTCTATGAAACGAGATGAAGAGACAGACAAGGTTCATATCCGTGCAACCATCATGGTCGAGCGCGATAGCCAAAAAGGGATTATCATCGGTAAAGGTGGCGCTATGCTTAAGAAAATCGGTAGTATGGCCCGTCGTGATATTGAACTCATGCTAGGAGACAAGGTTTTCCTAGAAACATGGGTCAAGGTCAAGAAAAACTGGCGCGATAAAAAGCTAGATTTAGCTGACTTTGGCTATAATGAAAAAGAATACTAAGTAGAGGTGGGCTCATGCCTGCTTCTTGTTTTTACAGAAGGAGGACTTATGCCTGAATTACCTGAGGTTGAAACCGTTCGTCGTGGCTTGGAAAAATTGATTTTGGGTAAGAAGATTTCGAGTGTAGAAATTCGTTATCCCAAGATGATTAAGACGGATTTGGATGAGTTTCGAAAGGAAGTGCCTGGTCAAGTTGTTGAGTCAATAGGACGTCGTGGTAAATATTTGATTTTCTACCTGACAGACAAGATTTTGATTTCTCATCTGCGAATGGAGGGCAAGTATTTTTACTATCCAGAGCAAGCACCTGAACGCAAGCATGCCCATGTTTTCTTCCAGTTTGAGGATGGTGGCACGCTTGTTTATGAGGATGTTCGCAAGTTTGGTACTATGGAACTCTTGGCGCCTGACCTTTTGGAAGCCTACTTTCTTTCTAAAAAACTAGGACCTGAACCAAGCGAACAAGACTTTGATTTACAGGTCTTTCAATCTGCCCTTGCCAAGTCCAAAAAGCCTATCAAATCCCATCTCCTAGACCAGACCTTGGTAGCTGGACTTGGCAATATCTACGTGGATGAGGTTCTCTGGCGAGCTCAGGTTCATCCAGCTAGACCTTCCCAGACTTTGACAGCAAAAGAAGCGACTGCCATTCATGACCAGACCATTGCTGTATTGGGACAGGCTGTTGAAAAAGGTGGTTCCACCATTCGGACCTATACCAATGCCTTTGGGGAAGATGGAACCATGCAGGATTTTCATCAGGTCTATGACAAGGCTGGTCAAGAATGTGTACGCTGTGGTACCATCATTGAGAAAATCCAACTAGGTGGACGTGGAACCCACTTTTGTCCTCAGTGCCAAAGGAGGAATTGATGGGAAAAATCATTGGAATCACTGGGGGAATTGCCTCTGGTAAGTCAACCGTGACAAATTTTCTAAGAAAGCAAGGTTTTCAAGTGGTTGATGCCGACGCTCTTGTCCACCAGTTACAGAAACCTGGTGGTCGTCTGTTTGAGGCTCTAGTCCAGCACTTTGGTCAAGAAATTATATTAGAAAACGGAGAACTTAATCGCCCTATCCTAGCTAGTCTTATCTTTTCAAATCCTGAAGAACAGGAATGGTCTAAGCAAATCCAAGGAAAGATTATCCGTGAGGAGCTAGCTACGTTAAGAGACCAATCGGCTCAGACAGAAGAGATTTTCTTCATGGATATTCCCCTACTTTTTGAGCAGGACTACGTCTCTTGGTTTGATGAGACTTGGTTGGTCTATGTGGACCGAGATGTCCAAGTAGAACGCTTAATGAAAAGGGACCAGTTGTCCAAAGATGAAGCTGAGTCGCGTCTGGCAGCCCAGTGGCCTTTAGAAAAAAAGAAAGATTTAGCCAGCCATATTCTTGACAACAATAGCAATCAGAATCAGCTTCTTAATCAAGTGCATATCCTTCTTGAGGGAGGTAAGCAAGATGACAGAGATTAACTGGAAGGATAATCTGCGCATTGCCTGGTTTGGTAATTTTCTGACAGGAGCCAGTATTTCTTTGGTTGTGCCCTTTATGCCTATCTTTGTGGAAAATCTAGGTGTAGGGAGTGAGCAAGTCGCTTTTTATGCAGGATTAGCTATTTCTGTCTCTGCTATTTCCGCGGCGCTCTTTTCTCCTATCTGGGGAATCCTTGCTGATAAATACGGCAGAAAACCCATGATGATTCGTGCTGGTCTGGCCATGACTATCACTATGGGGGGATTGGCTTTTGTGCCAAATATTTATTGGCTAATCTTTCTTCGGTTATTAAACGGTGTATTTGCGGGTTTTGTTCCTAATGCCACAGCTTTGATAGCCAGTCAGGTTCCCAAGGAGAAATCAGGAACTGCCTTAGGTACTTTGTCTACAGGCGTAGTTGCAGGTACTCTAACTGGTCCCTTTATCGGGGGATTTATTGCAGAATTATTTGGCATTCGTACTGTTTTCTTACTGGTTGGTAGTTTTCTATTCTTAGCTGCTGTTTTGACTATTTTATTTATTAAGGAAGATTTTCAACCAGTAGCTAAGGAAAAGGCCATCCCAACAAAGGAATTATTTACCTCAGTTAAATATCCCTATCTTTTGGTCAATCTCTTTCTAACCAGTTTTGTCATCCAATTTTCTGCCCAATCGATTGGCCCTATCTTAGCTCTGTATGTGCGTGACTTAGGCCAGACAGAGAATCTTCTTTTTGTCTCTGGTTTGATTGTGTCCAGTATGGGCTTTTCCAGCATGATGAGTGCAGGAGTCATGGGCAAGCTAGGTGACAAGGTGGGCAACCATCGCCTCTTGGTTGTAGCCCAGTTTTATTCAGTTATCATCTATCTCCTCTGTGCCAATGCCTCTAGCCCCCTTCAACTAGGACTTTATCGTTTCCTCTTTGGATTGGGAACCGGTGCCTTGATTCCCGGGGTTAATGCGCTACTCAGCAAAATGACTCCCAAAGCCGGTATTTCAAGGGTCTTTGCCTTCAATCAGGTATTCTTTTATCTGGGAGGTGTCGTTGGACCTATGGCAGGTTCTGCAGTAGCAGGTCAATTTGGCTACCATGCTGTCTTTTATGCGACAAGCCTTTGTGTTGCCTTTAGTTGTCTCTTTAACCTGCTTCAATTTCGAACATTATTAAAAGTAAAGGAAATCTAGTGCGAGTAAAAATTAATCTCAAATGCTCCTCTTGTGGCAGTATCAATTACCTAACCAGTAAAAATTCAAAAACCCATCCAGACAAGATTGAGGTTTTAAAGTATTGTCCCAAGGAAAGAAAAGTAACCCTACATCTTGAATCTAAGTAGATTTTATGGTAAAATAATAGGGATTTTAAGGAGTTTGATATGTATAACCTATTATTAACCATTTTATTAGTATTATCTGTTGTGATTGTGATTGCGATTTTCATGCAACCAACTAAAAACCAATCCAGCAATGTATTTGATGCCAGCTCAGGTGATTTGTTTGAACGCAGTAAAGCACGCGGTTTTGAAGCTGTAATGCAGCGTTTGACAGGGATTTTAGTCTTTTTCTGGCTAGCCATTGCCTTAGCATTGACGGTATTATCAAGTAGATAAGAAAATAATGGGCAGGACTAGGTCTTTGCCTCTTTTTATTTTTAAATGATATTTGAGAAGGTTTTACAGAAAAAGAAAATAAAAAATCTAGAAAGAAAATATGAAAGATAGAATAAAAGAATATTTACAAGATAAGGGAAAGGTAACTGTCAATGACTTGGCTCAGGCTTTGGGAAAAGACGGTTCCAAGGATTTTCGTGAGTTGATTAAAACCTTGTCCCTAATGGAAAGAAAGCATCAGATACGCTTTGAAGAAGATGGAACTTTGACTTTGGAAGTCAAGAAAAAACATGAGATTACTCTCAAGGGGATTTTTCATGCTCATAAAAATGGCTTTGGCTTTGTTAGTCTAGAAGGCGAGGAGGACGACCTTTTTGTAGGTAAAAACGATGTTAACTATGCTATTGATGGTGATACCGTTGAGGTCGTCATCAAGAAAGTCGCTGACCGCAATAAGGGAACAGCAGCAGAAGCAAAAATTATTGATATCTTAGAACACAGTTTGACAACTGTTGTCGGTCAAATCGTTCTAGATCAGGAAAAACCCAAGTATGCTGGATACATCCGTTCGAAAAACCAGAAAATCAGCCAACCAATTTATGTTAAGAAACCAGCTCTTAAACTAGAAGGAACAGAAGTTCTCAAGGTCTTTATCGACAAATACCCAAGCAAGAAACATGATTTCTTTGTTGCTAGTGTCCTTGATGTGGTGGGGCACTCGACGGATGTTGGGATTGATGTCCTTGAGGTTTTGGAGTCTATGGACATTGTATCCGAGTTTCCAGAAGCTGTTGTCAAGGAAGCAGAAAGTGTGCCTGATGCTCCGTCTCAAAAGGATATGGAAGGTCGTCTGGATCTAAGAGATGAGATTACCTTTACCATTGACGGTGCTGATGCCAAGGACTTGGACGATGCGGTACATATCAAGGCTCTGAAAAATGGAAATCTGGAGCTTGGTGTTCACATCGCAGATGTTTCCTACTATATAACCGAGGGTTCTGCCCTTGACAAGGAAGCCCTTAACCGCGCGACTTCAGTCTATGTAACAGACCGAGTGGTTCCAATGCTTCCAGAACGACTGTCAAATGGCATCTGTTCTCTCAATCCTCAAGTTGACCGCCTGACACAATCTGCCATCATGGAGATTGATAAACATGGTCGTGTGGTTAATTACACTATTACACAAACAGTTATCAAGACAAGCTATCGGATGACATATAGTGATGTCAATGACATCCTAGCTGGAGACAAGGAAAAGAGACAAGAATATCAGAAAATTGTTCCAAGTATCGAACTCATGGCCAAGCTCCATGAAAGGCTAGAAAACATGCGTGTGAAACGTGGAGCCCTCAATTTCGATACCAACGAAGCCAAGATTTTAGTGGATAAACAGGGCAAGCCTGTTGATATCGTTCTTCGTCAGCGTGGTGTTGCTGAGCGCATGATTGAGTCCTTTATGTTGATGGCCAATGAAACAGTTGCCGAGCATTTTAGCAAGCTGGATTTGCCTTTCATCTATCGAATTCACGAGGAGCCAAAGGCTGAAAAAGTTCAGAAGTTTATTGATTATGCTTCGAGTTTTGGCTTGCGCATTTATGGGACTGCCAGTGAGATTAGCCAGGAGGCCCTTCAAGACATCATGCGTACTGTTGAGGGAGAACCTTATGCAGATGTATTGTCCATGATGCTTCTTCGATCCATGCAGCAGGCTCGCTATTCAGAGCACAATCACGGCCACTATGGATTAGCGGCTGATTATTATACTCACTTTACTAGTCCGATTCGTCGTTATCCAGACCTTCTTGTTCACCGTATGATTCGGGATTACGGCCGTTCTAAGGAAATAGCAGAGCATTTTGAGCAAGTGATTCCAGAGATTGCTACCCAGTCTTCCAACCGTGAGCGTCGTGCCATCGAGGCTGAGCGTGAAGTCGAAGCCATGAAAAAGGCTGAGTACATGGAAGAATACGTAGGTGAAGAATACGATGCGGTTGTATCAAGTATTGTCAAATTCGGTCTCTTTGTTGAATTGCCAAATACGGTTGAAGGCTTGATTCACATCACAAATCTACCTGAATTTTATCATTTCAACGAACGTGATTTGACTCTTCGTGGGGAGAAATCAGGAACAACTTTCCGTGTAGGTCAGCAAATCCGTATCCGAGTTGAAAGAGCTGACAAGATGACGGGGGAAATTGATTTCTCATATATCCCAAGTGAGTTTGATGTGATTGAAAAAGGCTTGAAACAGTCTAGTCGAAATGACAGAGGGCGTGGTTCAAATCGTCGTTCAGATAAGAAAGAAGACAAGAGAAAATCAGGACGCTCAAATGATAAGCGCAAGCATTCACAAAAAGACAAGAAGAAAAAAGGAAAGAAACCTTTTTATAAGGAAGTAGCTAAGAAAGGAGCCAAACATGGCAAAGGGCGAGGGAAAGGTCGTCGCACAAAATAAAAAGGCGCGCCACGACTATACAATCGTAGATACGCTAGAGGCAGGGATGGTCCTGACTGGAACTGAAATCAAGAGTGTACGAGCAGCTCGAATCAATCTCAAGGATGGCTTTGCTCAAGTGAAAAATGGAGAAGTTTGGTTGAGCAATGTTCATATCGCTCCTTACGAAGAGGGCAATATCTGGAACCAAGAACCAGAACGGCGTCGTAAACTCCTGCTCCATAAGAAACAAATCCAAAAATTAGAACAGGAGACTAAAGGAACAGGAATGACCCTTGTTCCTCTTAAAGTCTATATCAAAGATGGTTACGCTAAACTCCTTTTAGGTCTAGCTAAAGGGAAGCATGACTATGATAAACGGGAGTCTATCAAACGACGTGAACAAAATCGCGACATCGCGCGTGTTATGAAAGCTGTTAATCAGCGATAAAAAGAGGAATGAAAATGGAAAAACTAGTTGCCTATAAACGCATGCCTTTGTGGACTAAAGAAACTATGCCAGAGGCTGTTCAGCAGAAACACAATACCAAGGTTGGGACTTGGGGGAAAATTACTGTCTTGAAGGGAGCTCTCAAGTTTATTGAATTGACAGAGGATGGGGAAGTTCTATCTGAACACCTCTTTGAAGCAGGAGCTGACAATCCCATGGCACAACCACAAGCCTGGCACCGAGTGGAGGCTGTAACAGACGATGTGGAATGGTATTTGGAATTTTATTGTAAACCTGAGGATTATTTTCCTAAGAAATACAATACCAATCCGGTTCATTCAGAGGTCCTAGAGGCAATGCAGACAGTAAAACCAGGGAAAGCCTTGGATTTGGGCTGTGGTCAAGGCCGGAATGCACTCTTTCTAGCACAGAATGGTTTTGATGTCACAGCTGTGGATCAAAATGAACTGGCCCTTGAAATCTTGCAAAGCATTGTGGAACAGGAAGATCTTGACATGCCTGTAGGTCTTTACGATATCAATTCAGCCAGCATTGGGCAAGAATATGATTTTATCGTATCAACTGTTGTTCTCATGTTTCTACAAGCGGACCGCATTCCAGCTATTATCCGAAACATGCAGGAGCACACCACGGTAGGTGGCTACAACCTTATCGTCTGTGCCATGGACACGGAGGATTACCCTTGCTCAGTTAACTTCCCATTCACCTTTAAAGAAGGGGAATTGGCAGACTACTACAAGGACTGGGAATTGGTTAAGTACAATGAAAATCAAGGCCATTTGCACCGTCGTGATGAGAATGGCAATCGTATACAACTACGCTTTGCGACCATGCTAGCTAAGAAAATCAAATAAACATGAATGAAGATTGGGAAATTTCCTGATCTTTTTTCTTTTTTTACGAATAGATAAGATAGAAGAATTGACAAAAATACGCATTATAAGTATAATTTTAGCTAGAAAGGTGACCATACATGC
Source organism: Streptococcus mitis (assembly GCF_001074635.1). Lineage (GTDB taxonomy): Bacteria > Bacillota > Bacilli > Lactobacillales > Streptococcaceae > Streptococcus > Streptococcus mitis_E. The sequence goes on along the minus strand of NZ_JUQO01000195.1, from coordinate 241 downwards.
CAATCACAGGTAAGGAAATGGTTAAATTAGCTCTTGCAAATGGATGGATTGAAGTTCGTAAGAGAGGAAGTCATCATCATTTTAAGAAAGAAGGGGTTCCCTATCTTGTCACTATTCCAGTTCACGGTAATGAGGATCTAGGAAAAGGTTTAGAGAGAAAAATATTAAAAGATTTGGGATTATAGTTGATTTGGAAATTGTGGAGGTGTATTATGCTAAAATCTTATCCTGCTATTTTTCA
>NZ_JUQO01000194.1 GCF_001074635.1 Streptococcus mitis | reverse complement strand
GCCATATTTTTCTCCTTTCGCTTTACAATTGGCTTGAACACCTTTATTGTATCGAATTCGGTTTTTTGGGGGTATAACCTTCGACGCGCATCTGACAGTCTGAAAGTCACACAAGAAAACGCATAGTATCAAGCGACCTTTTCAAATTTCCTGAATTCTTCTTTTTTCCAAACAATAATCCGCTAAAGTGAATACAAAAAACAAGATAAACAATAAAAAGAGAGAGAGTTCTTTAGATAACCACATTTTTTCACTTATATTCATTTCAAATAAAATAAAATCATTCAAAATTATCAGAGGATTCCAAAAAAGATACGTGTAAAATATCGTGACTTCCTTTCCTAATAAACTAGCGAATAAAGTTGGCATTGAGATTGAAAACATCAATATCAAATTTACAGGTGTCATGATTGCATTAACTTTAGACATACTCTTAATAAATAAGGAAATTAATATTCCTAATGGATACATCACTATAAAAATAATATTTGAAGCAATACTAAGATGGATAATGTGAGTATACATATTTTTCACTATTGATAAAAACAAAAGTAAAAGAGGTAATTGGAATACATTAAATAACAAGAGCATAGCTACAAAAGTACCAATATAAAATTCTAGATTACTAACATCAGTATGTGATAAAAAATTAAAAAAATTTGTTTGTCTTTTTTCTGTAAAACTACTAATGTTTAAAGTGAAAGAGAATGATAAAACGAGTAGCATCAAACTCATAGGTAAAAATTGCCCATAGAGTAACAAACTTATAATATCTGTGTTATTTAATATATTTTTAATTGCTAGACCAATAATTAAAAATACAGTAGATGGAATAATTGAACTGATAATGATTCCATAATTTCTCATATTTTCTAAAAAACTAAACTTAATCATCCGTAATATTTTTTTCAATATTTAAATCCTCTTTTCATATATTGTCTTCCCAGTAACTGCCAAATATAAATCTTCTATGGTATTTACTTTATAGTTAGAGAACAGATTATTATAGTCTCCACAACACTTGACATTACCATTATCTAAAATTATCAAATCACTCGTGAATAACTGCATATCCTCTAATTCATGACTAATAACAATGAATAATTTATCAAGATAATTTTGGGATAAGTACTGATTGAGTTCTTTTTTCTTTTCAAAATCCAACTCTGAAAATGGTTCATCCAAAATTACAATTTTCTTATTCATTACTAATGAAATGAATATTGATAGGGATTTACGCTGTCCACCTGATAAAGATTTCACCTTTTTCTTTAAAATATTAGCAATCTCAAGAAAATTATAGAGCTCCTGATCAAACCGATACGACGAGACCGAAGATTTAAAAAAATTGATTACTTCTGACACTTTCAAATTTTCTAGTATATTAAAATGCTGAGGTTGATAAGCTATTTCTCTATAAAATTGAACCTTTTTATTATAAGTAATACTGCCCGTATAGCTTATATGCCCTGCGATACAATCAATTAAAGTAGATTTTCCTGATCCGTTTTTTCCAAGTAAAAAATACCTCTTACCTTTTTCCAATTCTAGATTCACATCCCTTAAAGCAACTGTGTCTTTGTATGTTTTAATAACATTAGATATAACTAATTTTTCCATTTTTATCTCCTATTCTACTGCAAACGCGAAAACTGACATTTGGGTATTCAAAGAATTCTTAGTCAGACCATAAAATTCAACAAGTGTAATTCCCGCAAAAACTGTTCCTCTAGTTTCTTTTCGAGTAGCTAAAATTGATAACTGACTTTATTTATTGTACAATAAATAAAAACAGATTTAATTTTTGTTGGGAAAATGGGAAATTATGAAATCAAAACTTGGCATCACACTTAGAAAAGTTCGTAAAGGAAAACAAATTAGTCTATGCTCTGTAGCAGATGAACATCTTTCAAAATCTCAAATATCTAGATTCGAACGTGGGGAATCAGAGATATCTTGTATTCGACTTATCAATATTTTAGACAAATTACACATTACTTTAGATGAGTTTCTTGTTTTACATAATGAAGATTATACTAATGCTGAATTATTCGCTAATTTGGTTCAATATATTCGTAAGCAATATTCATCACATAACATCAAAAATATAGCTGCTCTACTTTCTGACTCATCACATTACACTTTAAATTCTTTCGAGAAAACAATGATAAAATCCATTCTACATACAATGGATTCCAGCATTATTCCATCAAATAAAGAATTACTTCAATTGACAGATTATCTCTTTAAAGTTGAAAAATGGGGTTACTATGAAATCACTTTATTAGGTAACTGTGTACGAACAATAAACTACAACTCCTACTTCCTATTAACAAAGGAAATGTTGAACAATTACATCTACTCTTCATTGAATAAAACAAATAAGCGAATTGTCACTCAATTGGCCATTAATTGTCTAATTCTGAGCGTAGATAAGGAAGAATTTTCAAACTGTACTTGTCTAATCACCGAAATAAAAGCATTATTAGATAATGAATTAAACTTTTATGAACAGACAGTTTTTCTCTATGCAACTGGTTACTTTGAATTTAAGCGTCATTCAGATAGCGGAATTGAAAAAATGAAACAGGCCATACAAGTCCTTGATATTTTAGGAGAAGACAAGTTAAAATTACACTATACTAGCCATTTCTATAAACTGGTAAACAAAAAATAGATGAAATGATTCTCTACCATTTATAGTTGCTTAGTTTCAAACGGGCATGTCATAATAAAGCTATGGCATATGGTACAGATTTTAAACAACGAGCATTAGATTACATCAAAGAGGGACACAGCCATGTCGAGGCAGCTAAAGTTTTTGATGTTGGCGTCAGAACTCTCTTCACTTGGGAAAAAAATTACGTGAACAAGAACACTTAGAGCGGAAAAAGCGAGTCGTCAAAAAGCGAAAGATTCCTTTAGAGGAATTGAAAGCCTTTGTAGAGGCTCATCCAGACGCTTTTTTACTGGAAATTGCAGCACATTTTGATTGTGCTATTCCTTCAGTATGGGCAGCTTTAAAGCAGATTAAGGTCACTTTAAAAAAAGACGACTAGCTTTAAGAAACAAAATCCAGAGAAAGTCGCTGAATTTCTTGATATTTTGGATAACCTAAAAGACTTACCAATCGTATATATTGACGAAACGGGAATCAATCTCTACTTCTATCGTCCTTATGCACGGGCTCCTAGAGGGGAAAAAGTCTATGAAAAGATTAGCGGACGGCGTTTTGAGCGGACTTCAATTGTTGCAGGACAAGTAGACGGAGAGTTTATAGCTCCCATGGTTTACAAGGAAAGCATGACGAGTGACTTCTTTGTGAAGTGGTTCAAAACGCAACTCCTGCCTGCTTTGAAGACATCTCATGTTATTGTCATGGACAATGCTAGTTTTCATCCCAAGAACATTTTGGATGAACTTTGCATTCAAGATAAACACTTTTTCTTACCTCTACCACCTTATTCACCAGATTTGAATCCTACTGAGCAAGCTTGGGCTATCTTGAAAAAGAAAGTGACGGATTTATTAAGGGAAGTTCCAAATTTTTTTGAATGCTTGGAGCGCTTTTTTTAAACTAAATGACTATATCATGGAAAGCACCTCCTTAACTATCAGTTTAGCCCATAAAAAAAGAAACCCAAATACAGAATCGTATTTGAATTTCTGGCTTAATTATATTGGACCGATTTGATCCTCTCTTTTTATAACTTTTCATCAATCCACTATAGCTTACAAAGAGCTCATTTTATTAAAGAGCTTTTTATTATACTTTATAAAGCGGTTTTGACTCTAAGCTATCTTTAAAATAATATGTTAAACTTAAAAATTATTTATAATGAGCAACTTGTTCCACCGTTACAGAAAGATTCGCTGGTACTTTCTCTGTAACATCTGTTATTGCATCTTTTAAAGAAAAAGGTGTTAATTGATCTAATGAAGTTATATTCTTAACAATTTTATCAGTTTCTGTTAAAAAATGTTTTATCATATACATATCTAGACTATCCAAAACAGCTTCATTATATTCTTCTTTATATTCAAATTCGTAAAATAAATCTAAATGAAGATTACGTAATAAGATAGCTTCATGTTTACCTTCTACAAAAACATCTAATAATAGAACTCTTTTTAATATATTCTCCTTATTAAAACCTATTTTTATAGAAAGGTTAACTTCTTGGCTCTCTGAAATTGTCTCACCAGAATTATACTCGTCTATCTCAAATGTATTATACTCTAATGTATTAATTTTACAACCATTATCTATTACTATATATTTCATCTTTAAGTTCCCAATGTATATCTAGAGCTTCTATCTGTTTTTTCACTTCCACATTTTTATTATTCGTAAAAGTAAGACTATTATTAAAGTTATTGTATTCTTTTAAACGCTTACAGCGACTTTTTATGTTATTTTTGTAGTATTGCGTACAATAATCATTCAAACTCAAATGTAAATCCATTGAAGGAATTTTATTTGAAATTTTCGAAAAATCATTAATTTCCACTTTTGGAAAAATTTTATTAGCAATTTTTCCAATACTATAATTATTAGATTTCGAAAAGAAACTATGAATTGAAATTTCACCATCTATTACTTTGTAAAGATTAGTAAGGTTAGGTTCAGTAATTAAAATTTCTTTAATATCTACCAAATGATTATCTTTCAACAAAGTCCTATCTTGCATGACATAAATCGTGTAAATCTTATCTAAGTGAGATACAATACCAAAGATCGGTTCATTTATTGCTAGTAAAGGCATTTTTATATCATTTTGCTCTACAATATTCATAATTTTATCAAAATTATTTATATTTTGCTTTATCATATTATTTTTCCTCCACTCATTTTTTATTCAAACGGAAATGGTATAAATTTTTCACTTAATGTTTTTAGTAAATTCACCATACTATCCTTTTCATTGTTCTTCAATACAAAATTATAGTGAAAAGTACTTGGTGTAGTATATTTTTTTTTAAAGTCACGTTCCATCATTCCGAATCCTTGATCTAAATCACCAACAAAGTAATCGTCTATACCATCAACAAACTTATCATTTATACTGTGTTTTATACAATCCATTTGTTCTTTTACTTCGCAAACACTCGAGGGCTCTTCTAATTTAATAAATGAAGTAGCAAATTGACCAATATTTTCATAAGTAACAATTTCGAATTGAGTAGGAGTAAATGTAAAATCAAAGCTCCTCTGAATATCATTTGGAATTAAAGGAATTAGAATGTCAGGTACTTTTCTTCTATTACCATTAATTATTTGTTTTACTATTAATTCCAGATTTGTCGGAAGGAAATACACCTCCTTGTTTTTATTCAAATCTGGAACAAATCGTTGTGAATCTTTTTCAAATTTTGCAAGTTCCGATTCAAATGAAAATGAATTATCCTTTTGAGTATCTTCATCATAGTTAAAATTTGTATATCGCAACCTGTCAAAATTTGATTTTGGACTAGCATATCTTACAAGAAGAACTTCGGATTCTTTTTGCAAGTCTATGTTACTCCTGTTTAATTCAACTTCTCCTTGATATCCATTAAAGAAATATAATTCATCTTGGTTCTCTCTTTTTTTACAATATTTATCATAAAATTCTTGCATTTTCTCTTTACTCTAAAATTATTCAAAAATAATAATATGTTTAATCATACCCATATATTTCTTAAAATGGGTAATCAATTTTAGATATAGTCATTTCTAGTTAAAACTATAAACTATCCTATACCATTCTATCAAATATTTGTTATTATTTCAATTTTTTATGATAGTTCAATAGGTAATTTTTTCAATCGGTAACTTCTCAAAGTAACTTCCATCTCTCTCCCAAAACTGGAAGTTAGTTTTAGAAGTTAGCAATTTTTTCAATTTTTTTTTACTTAATTTTACAATTCAAGACTAAAAAAATCATTATACAAATCAAACTGTTAAAGATGAATTTATGGTATACTAGTGATAATAAATTGTTATCGGTAGGAGATTGAAAAATGAGCAACCAATATCT
>NZ_JUQO01000023.1 GCF_001074635.1 Streptococcus mitis | reverse complement strand
AAAAAACCGCAAGCCTGAGCCTGCGGTGAGTGTAATCTTTTTTGAAATTTTTAAACAAAAAAGGAGCATTTAAGCTCCCTCCTTTGAAATAACGAACACTTGGCTGGTCGGTGTACCCAGCATCTCAGATACCTTTTTCAAGGTGCGGCAGGAACCTTTCTGCCCTCAAATGTCTTTCGTTAATATTATTCTAGCACTATCTACTTTTTTTGTCAAGTTTTCTCAATCTACCAGACTTAATACGACTTTGTAACTTGTAATCTTGTAAACGATACATTGTCGGAACATAAAAGAAATCTCCACTTTTATGTAACTTGATGGCAACAAGAACATTATCATCAAATCTTTTAACATATTCAAAACTAGCATCTTTCTCTCGTGGATTGATCCCAACGAAATCTGGGTTCCTTAGTATGAGTTCCAGGTCTTCGATATGATGAATCACATCATTATGATGCCGTTTCAACATATGACTTCTTAAACCTTCTTTGTTAACTTTAATATCACTAGCTTCAAGAACAATATTAAAAATTTCTTTTACTTCGTCAGTCACCTGACCGATCTTTTTATGTTCCATCATTTCCTCCGTTATTCCACAATTATTATATCACAATCATAGTGTATATTAGGATATATCACGCTCTATTATTCATTAGATACTCAATTTTAACTTTTCCCTTTTCCTCAAAATAATAGTATAATAGAGGTAGAATTTAGAATCGAGGTACACCTATGGCTGTAAAATTTACAAAACGAGACGACTTGGACAAGATGTTTGAAGAGTTTGCTAAACTCCCTGATTTGAAACAAGTCACTTTCCCTGATGACAAAGAGAAAAAAGCCAAAGCAGAAAAGAAAAACTAGATGACTGCTTTCCAACAACTCCCATCTAGTGTGCTTCAGACTGGAGCTATTTTCCTCTCCATTATCATTGAAGCCCTCCCTTTCGTGCTGATAGGAAGTATTGTCTCAGGGCTGATTGAAGTCTATATCACACCTGACAAGGTTTATCATTTTCTCCCTCGAAATCGTTGGGGGAGAATCTTTTTTGGTACCTTCGTCGGGATACTTTTTCCCTCTTGTGAATGTGGAATTGTGCCCATTATCAATCGTTTTCTGGAAAAGAAGGTCCCCAGTTACACGGCCGTTCCCTTTCTAGTAACAGCACCTGTCATCAATCCCATTGTTCTCTTTGCGACCTATTCTGCCTTTGGTAACTCCTTCCATATCGCCCTATTGCGAGCTCTTGGTTCCATTATTGTAGCTGTGATACTTGGGATTTTTCTAGGATTTTTCTGGCAAGAACCGATTCAAAAAGAAAATCGTCTGGCCTGTCATGAGCATGATTTTTCTAACTTAAATCCTGCAAAGAAAGTTTTTCAAGTCTTTGTGCAGGCCATTGATGAATTTTTTGACACAGGACGCTATTTGGTATTTGGCTGTCTCTTTGCCTCTATGATACAGGTCTACGTTCCAACTCGGATTCTGACCTCTATTAGTGCGACCCCTCTTTTTGCCATCCTGCTCTTGATGCTTTTGGCCTTTCTTCTTTCGCTCTGTAGTGAAGCCGATGCCTTTATCGGTGCTTCTCTTCTCTCGAGTTTCGGTTTGGCACCAGTTTTGGCCTTTCTCGTCATTGGCCCAATGCTGGATATCAAAAATATTCTCATGATGAAAAATTACTTGAAAGCACGATTTATCAGTCACTTCATTACGATTGTGACTCTTGTCGTCTTAGTGTATTCTCTCTTGATTGGAGTCATCCTATGATTCGATTTTTAGTTTTAGCTGGCTATTTTGAATTGACCATTTATCTCCATCTGTCGGGCAAATTAAACCAGTACATCAACATGCACTATTCCTATCTAGCCTATATTTCCATGGTGCTTTCCTTTATTTTGGCAATCGTTCAATTGTATATCTGGATGAAACAAGTCAAAACCCACAGTCATTTGAACGGTCGCTTGGCCAAGGTGACAAGTGTTGCTCTTCTGGCTATTCCGATTGTTGTCGGTTTAACTTTCCCAACTGTTAGCTTGGATTCTCAGACAGTTTCTGCTAAAGGCTATCATTTTCCGCTATCAGAAGGAACGGATCAAGCTATTCAGACCAGTGAAGGGACGACAAGCCAATATTTGAAACCAGATACCAGTTCTTATTTTTCAAAATCAGCCTATGAAAAGGAGATGCGAACGGCGGCGGATAAATACTTGTCCCAAGACAGTATTCAGATTACCAACGAAAACTATATGGAAGTCATGGAAGCCATCTACGACTATCCAGATGAGTTTGAAGGCAAGACAGTCCAGTTTACAGGATTTGTCTATAACGACCCCAGTCATTCTAATAGCCAATTTCTGTTCCGCTTTGGCATTATTCACTGTATCGCAGATTCAGGTGTCTATGGATTGTTGACAAAAGGAAATACCCGTCAGTATGAGAATAACACCTGGATAACAGCCAAAGGAAAACTGGTCAATCACTATCATAAAGAACTCAAACAAAACCTCCCAACCTTGGAAATCGATAGCTTTACCAAAGTCGATAAACCAGAAAATCCCTATGTGTATCGCGTGTTTTAAAAGAATAAAAAGACAAAAACGAACAAGTTCTCTTCTGAATGACAGAAAAAGAGCCTGTTCGTTTTCTTGTTGAGTCTAGGTAGACTTTTATTCTATATTAATTATCACTATTCAATCACTATCTCAGAGAGAATGAGAGAACCATTTATTAATCATACTAGCGATTTCTCTAGGTGCTTCAGTATAAAGCTCATGGCCAAAGTTCTCTAGAAAAATAGTATCAAAATAGTCTGGCAATTCTTTTAGGGCTTCCTCTCTCCATGTAGCTTCATTAGGATAGCGAGGACTAATAAACAAGGTATCTCTCACTTCTCTTTTAAAAGCTTGTATTTTCCTCCGTAGGCGGAGTATCGCTTCTATATTTTCATAATTTATAGCCAACTCATATCTATTATATTTCGCATTCCAGTGATAGGACTGTCTTACAGCTTTCTCCATATTTTCTGACCAATACTTTGTTTCGGATTTTTCTTTAGAAATAAGAAGATTTAAGTCCGAAACAACTTGAGATTCAATATAGTTTTTAGTTTCCTCTAACTCTGTATCTAAAGGTAAAATCTTATCTAAATCTAGATAGCCACCATCCAAAAGAATCAGTTTTGTCACTTCATAAAATTCCGATGCGAGATAACGAGCCAAATCTCCTCCAAGAGAATGACCTATCAGACAGATAGATTCTTCCTCTTCTATCGATTTTTTAAACCATGATTTCAATTCTGTTTCATCTCGAAGATGCTTTTCATATGGATTCAGAAAACAGACCTGCGAATCTAGTTCTTGAAGAAAATCCTTGCTATGATAGACATTGCTTCCCAAACCACCAATAAAATATTTTTTCATTCTCTACTTAATACTATGCTTATTCATCTTTTGTTCAAAGATAGTCGTGATAATCTGACGTAATTCTTCACGTTCTTTTTCTGGGATTTCACCACTTGTTTGGGCTGCAGCGTAGAGTTCAGGGTGTTCAATTGAAATACGTTTAATCGTACGTGTCGTAGCATGTTTTCTGACGAAAAACGGAATGCGCTTAATCAAGTCTTGTGGTACTAGTGCAAGAATCTTCTCAGCAGTTTCCTTGTCACTAATCTTAGACGTAGTCAGCCCCTTCTTAATCATTTCCTGTTCTTTTTCTGTAAAATCTTTTAATTCCATTCGATTAATCCTCCTATTTTCTTTAAGTTAAATTATATACCAATTGTAGCAAGACGACAAATAGTCTGTTTGTAAAATGCTCTCTATACTACAATTTTCCTGTCACTCATAATTGCTCTTTAATAAAAAATCACAAACCCATTTGGATAAATCACAAGCTGATTCTCCAATTCTTGGCAATTGCTTGCTAGTGCTACTACTTCTTTCTCTAAAAGATAATCATCTTTTGATTGGTTAAAGATCGCTTTAAGGACCCAGCCTTCGTATGTCCATTCCAGGGCTACTAGATCTGGTTTGATTTCTTGAAGGCTATACTTGCCATGCGAAATGATTACTGACGCGTATTTCCGAATCTTAATTAGCTTCTTCACGAAGTTTAACATATCATTGTCACTTGATACGCGTTCCCAAGGCATACAACGTCGACAATCTGGGTCTGGACCGCCAGTCAAGGATAACTCTGTTCCGTAATAGATGCACGGTGTTCCTTTTTGTAAAAAGAGAAAGGCTAGAGATGATTTGACCAGTTGAACATCCTCATTGGCCGTCCACAAGATTCGTTCTGTATCATGCGAATCCAAGAGATTAAACATAACTTCTGAAATCAGCTGCTTGTAATACATAGACTGACCATTGATTTCATCGATGAATTGGTCTGTCTTCTTAATTCCTCGTAAGAAATAGTCCTTGATACTATCAGATAAAGGGTAATTCATGACCGCATGGAACTCATCTCCATTTAGCCAAGGCTGAGACGTATGCCAGACTTCTCCTAGGATATAAAGATCAGGCTTTTTAGCTAAAACTGCCTTTCGAAAATCCTTCCAGAACTGATGGTCAATCTCATTAGCCACATCCAAACGCCAAGCATCGATATTAAATTCTTCAATCCAATAAGTCGCAACCTTTAAAAGATAATCCTTGACCTCTGGATTGGCTGTATTTAGCTTAGGCATATAGTCCTCGAAACCAAAAGCGTGATAGGGTAACTCTCTCTTATTGGCTAGTTTTTCAGTAGTCACTGGGAATTGTTGAATATGAAACCAATCCTTATAAGCAGACTGTTCACCATTTTGGACAACATCTTGCCATTGAGGAGATTGCGAACCAATATGATTAAATACAGCATCCAGCATGACTTTCATGCCACGCTGATGAGCTTGCTCGACCAGCTCCCGAAAGGTCTCCTTGTCTCCAAAATGACGGTCAATTTCAAAGTAATCCGTCGTATTGTACTTATGATTGCTCGTAGATTCAAAGATAGGACAAAGATAAAGTCCAGTAATTCCCAAGTCTTGCAAGTAATCCAGATGGTCAATAATCCCCTGTAAATCACCACCAAAGAAATCATCACTCTTAGGTGTGATAGATGAATCCCAGTCTAAAGCCCCCTCTGGGTTTAATTGAGCATTTCCATTAGCAAATCTCTCAGGAAATATCTGATACCATACCGTATCTGAAACCCAGTCAGGAACCTGGCAGGCATCAATCCCATGAAGATAAGGCAACTTAAATCCGTTTCCAATAGCATGAAGATTTTCTAGAGAATTTTCCACACACCCTTTATCACCATACAAAATACTTTGACCTTCTGTATCCTTGAGTTCAAAGAGATACTGGATACGTGCAAAGTAGACGGACACTTCAACCTGCCAATAATCAAATAGGGCAGCCGAAGTTATTTTGGACATTTCTTTTGTATCCTGATAAAACTCCTCCATAAAGATAAAAGGGTCTCCATAGTGCAAGTTGATGCTTTCAATGTCCCCTTTCTTAGTTCGAATCCGAATATGAAGCTTCTTATCCTTATAAAGATAGGCAAACTCCGACTCAGTCCTATGGTAAATAGCACTTAATTCCATCAATTTGGCTCCTTAAGTTTTAATCAAATTTTACGCAAACGTTTTCAAAATCAATAAATCCAGTATACTATTTTTGTAAACTATTTGCAAGAGCCTAAAAAACAGACAAAAAAGAGAACAAATTTGTCCTCTCTGTAAATCTTGATATCACTCATCAAATAATTTCTCTAACTGTCTGGTTGCTGATTCAATCTCGTAGCCATTTTCATCTATCAGCTGTTTCACCTTTTCTGTATCAAGCTCTCGATAATCTCTGACTGACAAAATTTTATCCGCCCATTCTTCAAGAGAATCTTTCAAAGACAAACTGTTATCATAGTTATCTAGTATCCTTGCATCTGGTAAATGCTTTGCTGTTACAACAGGTAAGCCATTGGCTTGCGCTTCAATGAGTACAATCGGTAATCCCTCAAAATTAGATGGAAAAAAGAAAACATCAAGAAGATTTAACATTTTTCCAACATTAGTAGTCAAGCCTGTAAAAATGACTTTATCTGCAACTCCATATTTTTTTGCCAAGTTTTCTAAAAACTCAGTATCTCCTCTTCCTATAAATACTAGACGAGAATTTGGTTCTTTTTTGACGATTTCAGAAAAAACCTTCACACAAAAACTTTGATTTTTTTGTTTTTCATATAGACGAGAAACTTGTCCTACGACTAAACAATCTTCTGGAATACCATATTCCTTTCGAAGTTGGACTTGCTTTTCTTGGTTATATATAAACTTTTCCACCTCAATGGCATTATGAATAACTAGTGCTTTTTCTCTTTCCTTACCATGATAAAAATGGTTCGACGCTTCTGTTCCACATGCCCAAAAATCGGTCGCATATTTTCCAACAAAAAGTCGATTAATGGGATGGATAATACGATGAAAATGTTCTGCTTGTGCACAATGTGCGTGAACAATTCTTTTTTCAATACCATATTTTTTTGCTAATTTTAAGAACTCTAGATGAGTCAGACCGTTTTGATTGGACCATAAAATATCATAACGATGAGCATTCTCCTTAAAGAAACGATCCCATTCCTTTAATGCCTGCTTAATATGAGGTCTTAACTTTGGAATTCGGTGAAAAACAATAGGATTTCTACAAATTGACTTAAAATGATCACTAAAATCAACATCTTTAGGTCCTTGTAGTAGAAATTCCAGTTCAAATTCAGATGTATCAATATGATTATAAAAATCTACCACAATTTTTTCTAATCCACCGATATCTGGAACTAATCCACAAACTAAAATTCTTTTCATATTTTTACCACCTTATTTTTTAACTTTAATACTTTTTGAATCATCAAAATGATTTGTCTACCACCTTCATGATTTCTAAACACGAAAACATATACACACAATATCGCCAAATAAAGCACAATTTTAACAACGATAGCCCAGATGAAATCCATTGCTGTAAACACAAATAAATCTAACAAACTAATGAACAAGATACTCAATCCAGCTGCAATAAAATGTTGTAACATCGTTTTAAAATATTCTGTTGAAGAAGCTTTCAATCCATACTTAAATACACTATAGGGTTCATACCAAGAACACGTTAATATTGTGGAACCTATTGTCCCTAACAATATTCCGGCGACTCCTAAATCTAGAACCATTAAAAAGTATAGAGAAAGGAAAATATTTAATAAAATTTCTGCAATAACTTTTTTATTTTGCTCATAACTCAATCCATGTACTGAAATGAATATTAAACTCGGTTTTCTATAGATTGTAAGGAAAAAATTAATGACAATTAAAATTTCAATCCATTGATTAAAAGAATTACTATTTCCCAACCAAATCAGCATAAATGGATGAATGAATAACAAATATCCCATACACCCAAAATAAGTCATACTAAACGTAATAAACTGGAATTTTTTAAGGAATCTAAGTGTATCCACGACAGTCGTATTTTCAGAATGAACTAAATTTCCTACAGAAGCAACGACAGAATTAATGACTGTACTTAAAATCATTCCAACGAATCCTAAAACATAGTTATAATTTCCATAGATTCCTATAGCTGCTAAGCTAATAAATTTGGCCATTAAAATACTATCTGTTTGAAAAACAACCTTTTCTCCAATACTCCCAAGCATATTCCCTTTAATATTGCGAATAAATTTATTTTTTTCTTCTTGATTGATAGGAGTCATTTCTTCATTATATAAATAATTATATAACCGATCAACAATACGAGACGTGACCACATTGTTAACAATATTTAACACACTTTCTATCAATAAATAGAACATAAAATTTTGGGTAAAGACGATGACTGCAATTTGTAACAACACTCGAAGCGTGTTTAATCCAAAATTCAATAAATTAACGACATAGTTTCTCTGATCAACATATAGTAATGTTCGTTTGTATGAGAAAAAATAACCAGAACTAGCATTAAACACAAAAATAAAGTAAATCCAATATAGTTCACTATTAATCGTATAATCCTTAATCATATAAGGGAAAAATAAGGATGAAATCGCCCCTAATATAAAAATTGATACACCAATAAGGCTATATAATTTTTTGTACAGAACCATAAAGGCATTAATTTTTCCATGATCATCTCTTGCTAATGGGGCATATAGTGCGTAACTCATGGCTTCCGCTATCCCTAGTTCAGCTAAAGATAAAATGGATACTATACTAGCTAAATAACTACTTAGCCCTAAATAAGTTACACCAAGATAACTTACAAAAACTGTCCGATTAATGAAACCAAGAATCACAGAAATTGGTTGTATGGCTAGAGCAATACTTGTGTTTAGCATAGCAAATTCTGTTCTACTTCTTTTCATACATAACCTCTATTCATTTAATTCTCCATAAAAAAGCTTATATAGATAAGATTGAGGAATTAATTCCTCTGGATTAATTTTATAGGTAGTTTTCATAATCGGAGTTGTTCTTAACACTTCTTCCCATTCGTGTTTATCATATATCTCATTTGCATGATCTCTTAAGAACCATACTCTCTCAGCCGGTGCTAAGACTGGTAATCCACCTACTAAGGCTTTGAATTCATCATTTAATTTATATTCGGATAAAATAAAATAATCCAACATCAAATAATGAATGAAAACTGGATATTTTCGGATGAAGTAAATATATAAATCCCGAATATGTTTAAAATATGATTTTTCTTTTTTCCCTGCTAGAAAGAAACTTGACCACTT
>NZ_JUQO01000193.1 GCF_001074635.1 Streptococcus mitis | reverse complement strand
TTGAGTACGGTAAGGCGACGCTGACGTGGTTTGAATTTGATTTTCGAAGAGTATAGACATTCAAAGACAAGGAAATAAAGATGAACAAGAAAATATTAGAAACATTAGAGTTCAATAAGGTCAAGGCCTTGTTTGAACCCCATTTGTTGACCGAGCAGGGCTTGGAGCAATTGAGACAGCTGGCTCCGACTGCCAAAGCAGATAAAATCAAACAGGCTTTTTCTGAGATGAAGGAAATGCAGGCTCTTTTTCTTGAGCAACCGCATTTTACCATTCTCGCAACCAAGGAAATCGCAGGCGTCTGCAAACGGTTGGAGATGGGAGCGGACCTCAATATCGAGGAGTTCCTGCTCTTGAAGCGCGTGCTTCTTGCCAGCCGAGAACTGCAAAGTTTTTATACCAATCTGGAAAATGTCAGCTTGGAAGAATTAGCCCTTTGGTTTGAGAAATTACATGATTTTCCGCAATTGCAAGGGAATCTACAAGCCTTTAATGATGCAGGTTTCATTGAAAATTTTGCCAGTGAAGAATTGGCGCGAATCCGTCGAAAAATCCATGATAGCGAGAGTCAGGTACGCGATGTTTTACAGGACCTGCTCAAGCAGAAAGCGCAGATGTTGACGGAAGGGATTGTTGCCAGCAGAAATGGCCGTCAGGTTCTACCAGTCAAAAACACCTACCGCAATAAGATTGCAGGTGTCGTTCATGATATTTCTGCTAGTGGAAATACTGTCTATATCGAACCCCGTGAGGTGGTCAAACTGAGCGAAGAAATTGCTAGTCTGCGAGCAGATGAGCGCTATGAAATGCTTCGCATTCTTCAAGAAATTTCTGAGCGTGTTCGCCCTCATGCGGCTGAGATTGCCAATGATGCTTGGATTATCGGCCATCTGGACTTGATTCGTGCCAAGGTCCGCTTTATCCAAGAAAGGCAAGCAGTCGTACCTCAGCTGTCAGAAAATCAAGAAATTCAACTGCTCCATGTTTGTCATCCTTTGGTCAAAAATGCCGTCGCAAATGATGTCCATTTTGGCCAAGATTTAACAGCCATTGTCATTACAGGTCCCAATACAGGTGGGAAGACCATCATGCTCAAAACTCTGGGCTTGACGCAGGTTATGGCTCAGTCTGGTTTGCCGATTTTAGCAGACAAGGGAAGTCGTGTTGGTATTTTTGAAGAAATCTTTGCCGATATTGGCGATGAGCAGTCTATTGAGCAGAGCTTGTCTACCTTCTCTAGCCACATGACCAATATTGTGGATATTCTTGGCGAGGTCAACCAGCATTCGCTCTTGCTCTTGGATGAGTTGGGGGCTGGTACAGATCCTCAAGAGGGAGCCGCCCTTGCCATGGCTATTCTGGAGGACCTTCGCCTGCGTCAAGTTAAGACTATGGCTACAACTCACTATCCGGAACTCAAGGCCTACGGTATTGAGACAGCCTTTGTGCAAAATGCCAGCATGGAGTTTGATACTGCAACTCTTCGCCCGACTTATCGCTTTATGCAGGGTGTTCCTGGCCGAAGCAATGCCTTCGAAATTGCCAAACGTCTGGGCCTATCTGAAGTTATCGTAGGGGATGCCAGCCAGCAGGTAGATCAGGACAATGACGTCAACCGGATCATTGAGCAACTGGAAGAGCAGACGCTGGAAAGCCGTAAACGCTTGGACAATATCCGTGAGGTGGAGCAAGAAAATCTCAAGATAAATCGTGCGCTTAAAAAACTCTACAACGAGCTCAATCGTGAAAAGGAAACCGAGCTTAATAAGGCGCGTGAACAGGCTGCTGAGATTGTGGACATGGCCCTAAGTGAAAGTGACCAGATTCTCAAAAATCTCCACAGTAAATCTCAACTCAAGCCCCACGAAATCATTGAAGCCAAGGCCAAGCTGAAAAAATTAGCTCCTGAAAAAGTGGACTTGTCTAAAAATAAGGTCCTTCAAAAAGCTAAGAAAAAACGAGCTCCAAAGGTGGGAGATGATATCGTGGTTCTCAGTTATGGCCAGCGTGGTACCTTGACCAGTCAACTCAAGGACGGCCGTTGGGAAGCCCAAGTTGGTTTAATCAAGATGACCTTGGAAGAGAAAGAATTTGACCTTGTTCAAGCTCAGCAAGAAAAACCAGTCAAGAAGAAACAAGTCAATGTTGTGAAACGGACATCTGGCCGAGGCCCTCAAGCCAGACTGGACCTTCGAGGTAAACGCTATGAAGAAGCTATGAATGAGCTAGATGCCTTTATCGACCAAGCCTTGCTTAATAATATGGCTCAAGTTGATATCATCCATGGTATCGGAACAGGTGTCATCCGTGAAGGTGTCACCAAATACCTACAAAGAAACAAGCATATCAAGAGTTTTGGCTATGCCCCACAAAATGCTGGAGGCAGTGGTGCGACTATTGTCACTTTTAAAGGATAAGAAATATTTCGGAATTCATAAAGTAAAAACTGTTGAACTAATTTTTACTAATAAACACATTGACAAAAACCAACATTTTTTGTAAAATAAGAATCAATTAAATACCAACACCGAATGAAGTTTAATAGAAGTGGGGAATCGTTTGATTTTCCATGACTGTAAATGGACGGAACTCTGGAGAGACCGTAAAGGCACCGAAGGGGCAAGGCAGGCAACTGCTCAAACTCTCAGGTAAAAGGACAGAGCTAGGATAGACCGCTTTTTAGCATTTATCTAAGCATTCCAGAGTACATGTATCTTGCATGTGCTCTTTCTTTTGGGGTTGAAAAGATAGGAGAAGGAAATGTTAGAATTGCTTAAATCAATCGATGCTTTTGCTTGGGGCCCACCCCTCTTGATTCTCTTGGTCGGGACAGGGATTTACCTAACTGCCCGTCTAGGCCTCTTGCAGGTTTTGCGTCTGCCCAAGGCCTTCCAGCTTATTTTTACTAAGGACAAGGGGCATGGCGATGTATCCAGTTTTGCGGCCTTGTGTACAGCCCTCGCAGCTACAGTTGGTACGGGAAATATTATCGGGGTGGCGACGGCTATCAAGGTCGGTGGCCCAGGAGCCCTCTTTTGGATGTGGATGGCTGCTTTCTTTGGGATGGCTACTAAGTATGCAGAAGGACTACTAGCTATCAAATACCGTACCAAGGATGATCATGGTGCAGTAGCAGGAGGTCCCATGCATTATATCCTTCTAGGGATGGGAGAAAAGTGGCGACCACTTGCCATCTTCTTTGCCCTGGCAGGTGTGCTAGTAGCTTTATTAGGAATCGGGACCTTTACCCAAGTCAACTCGATTACAGAATCTATCCAAAATACGACGACTATTTCGCCAGCTATCACGGCTCTTGTTTTGTCTGTATTTGTAGCGATTGCAGTCTTTGGTGGACTCAAGTCCATTTCTAAGGTTTCAACAACCGTTGTTCCTTTTATGGCTATCATCTATATTTTGGGAACTCTTACAGTTATTTTCTTTAATATTGGAAAAATTCCTGCCACAATCGCTTTAATCTTGACATCGGCTTTTAGTCCAGTTGCTGCGGTGGGTGGTTTTGCTGGGGCTAGCATTCGAATGGCTATTCAAAATGGTGTAGCGCGTGGTGTGTTCTCAAACGAATCTGGTTTGGGTTCTGCTCCCATTGCAGCGGCTGCGGCTAAGACAAATGAACCAGTAGAGCAAGGTTTAATTTCCATGACAGGAACCTTTATTGACACCCTCATTATCTGTACCTTGACTGGTTTGACCATCTTGGTAACTGGTGTTTGGAGTGGTGACTTAAATGGGGTTGCCTTGACTCAGTCTGCTTTCTCAACAGTCTTTTCACACTTTGGACCTGCCCTCTTAACAATCTTCCTTGTACTCTTTGCCTTTACAACGATTCTAGGTTGGAACTATTACGGAGAACGTTGTTTTGAGTTTCTCTTTGGGGTTCGCTTTATCTGGCTCTACCGTGTGGTCTTTGTGCTCATGGTCTTGTTGGGAGGATTTATCGAGTTGGATATGGTTTGGATTATCGCAGATATTGTCAATGCCTTGATGGCTCTGCCAAACTTGATTGCCCTCTTGGTCTTGTCGCCAGTCGTTATTGCTGAAACTAAAAAGTATTTTAATAAATAATGGAATCACACATTGCGTGTGATTTTTTGCTTTCATAAAAAATTTCTATCAGTGTAATTTAAAATATATATTATACACGGTATAGAATCTGTGATAGACTAGGTTTCAACAACATGAAAAGAGGTTTTATGATGACAACATTTACAATTCATACAGTCGAATCAGCACCAGCAGAAGTGAAAGAAGTTCTTGAAACAGTAGAAAAAGATAACAATGGCTATATTCCCAACCTAATCGGCCTCTTGGCAAATGCACCGACTGCTTTAGAGGCTTACCGTACTGTCGGAGCTATCAACCGTCGCAATAGCCTGACACCTGTTGAGCGTGAAGTGGTGCAAATCACGGCAGCTGTAACCAATGGTTGTGCCTTCTGCGTCGCAGGTCACACAGCCTTTTCAATCAAACAAATCCAGATGAACGATGATCTTCTGCAAGCCCTTCGCAATCGTACTCCAATCGAAACAGATCCTAAATTGGACACCCTAGCTAAGTTTACTTTGGCAGTTATCAATACCAAGGGTCGTGTAGGAGATGAAGCCTTGACTGAGTTTCTAGAAGTTGGTTATAGCCAACAAAATGCCTTGGATGTGGTTCTTGGTGTCAGTCTAGCAAGCCTCTGTAACTATGCCAACAACCTAGCTAATACCCCAATTAACCCAGAATTGCAACCTTATGCTTAATTCATATCTGAGTAAAATGAAGTCTGAAATAATCGGACTTCGTTTTTTTAAGTCCTCATTTAAGCGCTTTTATGCTATACTGAAACTAACATGATTATTGGAGGTTAGGATGAAAAAACTCCCCTTAGTATTTTCTGGTTGTTTGCTAGGTTTGGCAGGAGCTGGAAATCTTATTTTAGATACGTTGCCGGTTCTGTCCCATCTGTTGAGTCTGACAGGTTTGATTTTGTGGATATTCTTTCTGATTCTTCATCTCTTTAATTGGAAGGAAACCAAGCAAGAATTGACCAAGCCCCCTCTTTTGTCAGGGATGGCCACTTTTCCTATGGCTGGGATGATTTTATCTACCTATGTCTTTCGTGTGTTTTCTCATCTTCCTTTAGTAGCGCAAGGGCTCTGGTGGTTTTCATTTCTCTTGGATTTGGCCTTGATTGCTGGTTTCACTATCAAGTTTGCTTGTCCGGGTAAGAGAGTCAGTGCGACTCCAAGTTGGACTGTTCTCTATGTAGGGATAGCAGTAGCAGCATTGACCTATCCTCTTGTCGGTATCATCGAAATTGCCTATGCGACCTTGAGTTTTGGTTTTCTCCTAACCTTCTATCTCTATCCACTTATTTATAGCGATTTAAAGAAACATCCACTCCAACTAGCCTTGCTTGGCCAAGAAGGAATCTACTGTGCTCCTTTTTCTCTACTCTTGGCTTCCCTAGTTCGAGTTGGAGGAGTCAGCCTACCAACTTGGGTCTTGATTGTCATGATCTTGGCTTCCCAATCCTTCTTTTTCTTTGTTTTGACTCGCCTGCCCAATATTTTAAAACAAGGTTTTCAACCAGCCTTTTCAGCCCTCACCTTCCCGACCATTATCACAGCTACCTCGCTCAAGATGGCTCAGGGAATCTTGAAACTTCCATTTTTGGATTATCTGGTACTGGCTGAAACTGCCATTTGCTTAATTATTTTATTCTTTGTATTGGGAGCTTATCTGATTTGGTTACGAAAAAAGGTCTAGCTAGAAATAGCTAAACCTTATTTTTTATGGTTTGATAACTGCAGCTCCACCCATGTATGGACGAAGTGCTTCTGGGATGGTCACAGAACCATCTTCATTTTGGTAGTTTTCAAGAATAGCAGCCACTGTACGTCCAACTGCAAGTCCAGAACCGTTCAAGGTATGGAGGAGTTTCACCTTGCCGTCTGCTTCATCACGGTAACGGATTTGGGCACGACGGGCTTGGAAATCTTCTGTGTTTGAACAGCTTGAGATTTCACGGTAGGTATTTTGGGCTGGAATCCAAACTTCCAAGTCGTAAGTTTTCGCAGCTGAGAAGCCCATATCTCCTGTAGAGAGAGCAACGACACGGTATGGAAGGTTAAGTTTTTGAAGGATATTTTCAGCATTGGCTGTCATTTTTTCCAATTCTTCGTAAGATTCTTCTGGTTTGGCAAATTTAACCATTTCAACCTTGTGGAATTGGTGCAAACGAATCAAGCCACGAGTATCTCGACCAGCAGAACCAGCCTCGGAACGGAATGATGGACTCATAGCAGTGAAGTAGATTGGCAGGTCTTTACCATCAAGGATTTCATCACGGTAGTAGTTTGTCAGAGGAACTTCGGCTGTAGGAATAAGGACATAATTGCTGTCACTGAGTTCAAAAGTGTCTTCCTTGAATTTTGGATATTGACCAGTACCAAACATAGAATCATGGTTAACCATGTAAGGTGTGATGACTTCAGTGTAGCCTTCTTTTCCATGTTCATCCAACATAAAGTTATAGATAGCACGTTCCAAACGAGCACCGAGTCCTTTATAGAAGAGGAAGCGAGCTCCTGTTACCTTGCCACCGCGTTCCCAGTCAAGGATACCAAGATCTTCACCAAGATCCCAGTGAGCTTTTGGCTCGAAATCGAACTCGCGTGGAGTGCCCCAACGGCGAACTTCCACATTGTCATCTTCGTCAGCTCCAACAGGAACGCTGTCAGCTGGAATGTTTGGAAGAGTAGTGGTAAATTCTGTCAATTTAGCATCGATGTCTGCCAATTCAGCATCCAAGGCTTTAACCTCAGCAGATAGAGTTTGCATGGCAGCAATCTTATCATCTGCATTTTCCTTGTTGCGCTTAGCTTGGGCAATCTCAGCAGAAACTGTGTTACGTTCTGCTTTTAAAGTTTCAACCTTGACCAAGATGTCACGACGTTTGGCATCGATTTCTTTCATCTCGTTTAAGATAGCAGCATCTACACCACGTGTAGCTAATTTTTCTGCGACAGCATCAAAGTCTGTACGAATACGTTTGATATCTAACATAAGAACTCCTTTGTGAAAAAAGCACACCTGACAAAGCGTTGGAGTGGCAGGGCCACGGTTCCATCCAACTTCACAGGTGTGCACTTGATTGTGTATGTAATTGTTACTAACGGTAGAATTTCACCTATCCCTCCTATCTGCTCGCAGCACCCGCAGACTTTCTGAAAGAAGAAGATAACCTACTTATCCGTTGCTATGATTATACTAAAGTTTCTACTTTTTTGCAAATAGATTTTTAAATTTTTGACTAATGGTTTGAATCAGGGTCGGAAGTTTGACGACCTTGTCATTGCCCAGTTTTTCGCGTGCAATTTTAAGAATGGCACCTGAGTCTTTTGAAGCAAAGAGGAATTTTCCTCTGTCTGTAAAGACTTCGAAGTGGCGACTGATTTTGCGACCAGAGACATTAGCTCCAATTTGGTTGATATGGCTCCAAGGAATCTGGATAAATTGTTCAACATTGACATCTGGGTAAAATTCCAAAGCCTGATCTCCGACAAGAAATTTCCCAACTTTCCCAGCTATAGAGAGGTAGGAGGTGCCTGTCGTATTGAGGAGCACTGTTTTGTTAAGTGATTGAGCCATGCTTAGTCTTCCTTACTTTCACCGAAAAAGGAATTGTAGAGGGCTTTAATAGCTGCTTTCTCTTGGTCCTTATGGACAACAAACATAATAGATACTTCACTAGAACCTTGAGACATCATCTGGATGTTGATCTTATTTTCAGATAGAGCACGTGTCGCAGTAGCAGTTACTCCGATATGGCTCTTCATTTTTTCTCCAACAATCATAATGATAGAAAGGTCGTGTTCGATTTCTGCATGGTCTACTTCAGCCTTTTGAACCAACTGACGAAGGATTTCTTCTTCCTTGATAGGAGTTAGTTCACGAGAACGGAGGATGATTGAAAGATCGTCGATACCTGTTGGCATATGTTCCCAACCGATGTTAAGGTCTTCAAGGATTTGAAGAACCTTGCGTCCAAATCCAACCTCACGGTTCATGAGGTATTTCGACATGTTGATGCTGACAAAGCCTGAGTCACCAGCAATTCCCACAACTGGAAATTCATCACTACTGTGTTTTAGAACGATACGAGTACCTGGATGGTCAGGGTTGTTGGTATTCTTGATAACGAGAGGGATTTTTCCACGGTAGGCAGGAAGAAGAGCTTCGTCATGAAGAACTGAGAATCCTGCATAGGCCAACTCACGCATTTCACGGTAGGTCAACTCAGGGATTGAGTGTGGTTGGTGGATAATACCAGGGTGGGCTGCAAAGATACCATCAACGTCTGTAAAGTTTTCATAGAGGTCTGCCTTAACACCGGCAGCAATGATAGAACCTGTAATGTCTGATCCTCCACGTGAGAAGGTACAGATTTGATTTTCCTTGGTAACTCCAAAGAAACCAGGAATGACAAGGACTTCATTTGCATTTGTCAATTCTTCAATCTTGTCATAACTTGATGGAATGATGCGAGCGTGACCAGGTTCACTTGTGACCACAATACCAGCTTCTCTAGGGTGCACATAGCGTGCATCGATCCCGTTTTGATTAAAGTAGGCAGCGATCAATTTGGCATTGTTATTTTCACCGGCTGCTAGGAAGGTATCGTAGAGAAATTCATTTTCATCAATAGGAAGAGTGGCTAAGGCGCGAATGCTTTTGGAAATTTTTTCTAGCACAGCTGGTTTAAGACCTAGTTCACTAACCATAGCAGCATAGCGGTCGATAATCCAGTTTTGGCTCTTGCTAATATCGTTACCAGCAACATAGTCGCGGTAGTATTTAATCAAGGCATCCGTAACCTTAGTATCTTCAGCATTGCGTTTACCAGGCGCAGAAACGACGACAAAACGACGCTCTGAATCGCTTTTGACGATGTTTAAAACTTTTTCTAATTGACTAGCAGAGGCAAGAGAGCTACCTCCAAATTTAACAACCTTCATAAGAACTCCTAAAGTAAGTATTTTATACGATTATAGCAGAAAGAAAGCCTTTTTTCAATGAAGAAAATAAGATGCTTTCTAGGGTAAAGCGAGCCTTTCCAATCGGCTGAGACACTTTTAGTCGATTTTTTCTTGCTTTCGAGTTTTAAAAAAGCTATACTTTGGAAATAAAATAATTTAATACTCAATGAAAATCAAAGAGCAAACTAGGAAGCTAGCTGTAGACTGCTCAAAGCACTGCTTTGAGGTTGTAAATAAGACTGACGAAGTCAGCTCAAAACACTGTTTTGAGGTTGTGGATAGAACTG
>NZ_JUQO01000192.1 GCF_001074635.1 Streptococcus mitis | reverse complement strand
CGAGTTACAATTTCACCTGAAGATCTACTATCAAAAAATTTCATAGGTAGAGTGAAAATTTTGCCAACAATTTTATCTTTTAATGTAAATATGTATCTCTTCTCAACTATAATGATTAATTTAGTTCGTATGAAGCTAAATAACGCATAAAATATAATTAAGGAAAAAACTGAAATAAGCATCCCTAAATGATACATTTCTCCTTTGCTAATTACATTATCAATAATAAACCTTGTTAGCAAAGGTAATAATAAGGTGAGACTCTGTACCAAAATTGATATTAAAGAAATATAACATAGCCTTTTAATATCAATTTTACCTATCTTCAATATTTTAAAAAAATTATTATGCTTCTTTTTTTTAGTGAATTTCCTATTTGGTGAGAAGAAAATTACAATACCAGATATATTATTTGCAAAGTTTGATATATCTTCTGTTATTCTACCTTGTTCTGGATCGATGAATACTACACTATGCTCATTATGTTTTTCCACTACAATATAATGAGCATTACTAGTTAAAGCTATATAGGGTTCTACAATTTTGTTCCCCAAAAATGTTTTAACATTTAAAATCTCAGACGCCTTTGAATCCAATCCAAAATAAGAAGCTATATTTTTAATATCTCTAATGGATAATCCATCCCTTGAATTCTCAAAATCACAGCATAATTCATATAAGTTTGCCTCATGCCCATAATAATCTAAAATCATTGCCATGCATGCTAAACCACAACTGGTATCAGATAATTGTTGTATGAATTTTACCTTTTTCAATTTGAATCACCAAATTTCTAGATTAATTACAGAAGGAATTGATAAATTATTCAAAGTTAGTAAGCCTAATCCTATTCCAGCTATTCCACTCATTAGACTTGGAGAATTCTTATACGGAAGACCGCATTTCCAATTTTCTGATTCTAAATCATCAAGAATCGTATTAAGATAGGAGTAAACTACGCTGTATAAATGCTCAGAGTTCGTTTTCTTAGCAACATAAAATAGAATGTTTAGATTCCCTAAGTCTCCATGGCATAGACAGTGGCTTTTTCCAAAACCATATTTTATTGTTGTATCAATAGCTACATCCATATCAGATTTCATTGTTTTTCGAAACTCTATATTTAATGTATTATTTTTATACAATTCTAATCTACTTATAAGTATCCCCGGAGCACCATGACACCATGAAACAGGAATATTTTCAACAATATCTTTATATTTGATACCACTTTCTGTTTCTCTATAATCTGACCAATTAGATTTTTCAGTATCAAACATAGAATTTTCAAAAATTATACCTTGTTTAATTATAGTTTTAAGCTTTTTATCTTCTGGGAAATATCTACTAAGTTTTGACAACGCCCACACAATTCCTGAAACTCCGTGTGCAAAACCCGCTAAAGGATTGGAAGCCATCGTTCCTTTCCATGCTCTTCCATCTTGCCCTTCAACAGTAATTTTTGTAGAATTTTTTTCTAAATGACTAAATAAATCATGCGCTAATATCAAGAGTTCTTCGTCTCTAGTAACTTCAAATACATTTAGCAAATGTATAATCGCACCAGCAGAACCTACAAGAACATCAAAATTTTCATCATATCTATACCCTTTTTTTAAATCATCAATAATATCATAGATATAAACATCTAGTTCATCAGAATTAAAGTGTTCAGGCATCCTTGTCTTCAGTAACAATAATACATATATAATAGGGGTCTCTCCAGAAAAACCTCCAAACAGTACCTGAGAGTGAGTAGCAAATTGCTTTCTTGAATCTAAATAATACTTGAGAGATCGGTAACATTTTTTCAAGTATATGAGATAATCTTTTTTCTTGGTCTCCAAATATAAGAATAAATAGAATAACATAATACCTGATATACCATTATACAGATCACATCCGATTGGAACCATATTCCAATCATTCGTTTTCTCTCCCAGTATGTTCATGTCTACCCAGCATATATCTCCTGAAGTACCACTATATGAAATTTTAGATAAATAGTCAGCAATTTTTTCTGTTAGAGGTACAATTCTACTTTTTGTTTCTTGTATTTCTTTCTCATTTAAATTATGTATCACTTTTACAGATGGTTTTAGAGGCACAAAAGAATCCTGAACTAAATTATACGAAGGATCGTAATTCAAAGTTGTTTCAATCAAATTTAACTGAAATTCCATATCCTTCTGACAAAAGTCTCTTATTTGTTGAATTGCTAATTCTATTCCTGAAATATTAAAGAAATTTTGATATTTCGTTAGTTCAGAACATAAGAATCTATCAGATATTTTTGTCTGAAATAATGGAATATCACCCAATAATAATGATTCGAATTCTGAACTAGCTATTCTTTGTACTTTTTTATCCTCAAAAACAATTTTCCAAACTTTTGAAAATAACATTTCCCTATCTAGACCACTCCTTAAAAAACTAGGATGATAAGATGTTTGTATTAAATTAGAATAAAATTGTGTGGGCCTCATTATTTGTCTAGAATACGCATTATTAAATTTTTCTATCTCAACCAGAAACTCTTCTATTGATGAAGGATCTTTTGAAATAATTTCATAAGCTTCTTTAAAGCCAGCAGAAACGTAATTTTTATATGAATTCAAATCAACATCCTTGCCCGATAGAATAAAAGGCTGATTATCTTTACTTTGCAATGCGGATTGTTCATAACCAATTTTCATTTCATCCGTCATACTATGCATGATACTTGCACGTTCAATCGGAATCATCTCTCCTGCGCTTGAACTCAGACCGCTAATATCCACCCCAGAGTTCCCATCTTTACCCCAAACTATATTAGGTAAAATACCTACTCTTTTCACAGATTTTTCTAATAAAGAGAATATTAGTTTATCTGCCGTTTCGTATTCCTTTCTGTATTCCGTTGTATTATGAAATAATGTTTCAATATCGACAAGAACTGGTCTATTACCATTAGCTATGATATTTTCAAAATGAATATCGTTTCCCCTCATAGCAAATAATAAGAATAACAAGTATCCTAGATGTGTATAAAACTGAATAAAATCAGATTCATATGTGCATGGTAAGTGTTCTATGTACTCTACCCATCCATAATTTCCACGATTCAAAATATTTGTTACATAGAGATTTTTATTGAATTTCAGGTTGTACCAGCTAAGCAAGTTTTGAAACTTCACATCCAATATTAAATCTCTTGGTTTATATACTAACTTATTTGTTCCAAACCAAAGGAGATATACTGATTTTCCATGATTATGAAAATCTGACACACCAGATTCAATCTTTGTTAACTCCCCATTGATAGAAAAATGTTCCTGTAATAATGCTTTATCTTCTTTTAGGTTTGTTAAAAATTCTACATTATTAGTAACCCAATTTTGAATATTTTCAATAATCAATCGAAACATAACAGGATATTCTTTTAATATATCCCAAAAATGGTCCGATAAGTATATTTCTGAAAAATATTTAAATCTTTTTTCTCCAGTTTCACCTTTTAACATATTTTGTTCTTTCAGAACTTGTAATTCTAATATCAATGTTCTGTAAGAAATATTCAAAATTTGTTGGAATAACGCAATTAATAAACTATTCAAGACGTCTCTAGTGACTTTCAAATTCTGACTACTCAAATTATCTTCAAGTTTATAGGCAGCAAATTTCAAAAATGGTATGACAAAATTACTGAAAATAGGTTTTCGTTTTCCCTCACTGTCAACTATATAAAACTCTGGTAATGTATAATCATTTCTCTTAAAAAAGAACTCTATAAATTCGTTCATATGTGAAAATGAATCTATATCTTTCACATCATATGTATGTTCTTCCAAAAAAATATCTAAATCATGTTTAGAAAAATCATTTTTTTCTTGTAAATATTCCCAAAATTCATTAGAACCTTCTCCAATAAAATTATCCCAATACTCTTTTCTTTTTCTTGATTTCAAACCATCCCCTAAATCATGACTAGAAATTTTTCTTTCAGAGAAATAAGAAGCATCTTTAAAATCTGTTATGTTTAATTTTCGATTCATTTTCAACTCCTAAATATAAAACAACAGGTGACATCCTACTTTTAGGTGTCACCTATCCCAAAGATTCAATAGAATTAATCTATTAACAACAAATGAATGTTAAGAAAGGACACTCTGTGGTGATAGTACAACCACGACCACAAGAATTCTCTCCTGAATAACATGCACAATAAGATCTAGCTGTTCCGCCAGCCATAGTTTGATCCATCTCGCTATCGCTAAGTTCACGCAAGATATCCCCAGCTGGATTACCTTCTGTACTTAGTGATTCGTAAATAGGTTTTTTCCAATCAGACATAATTGTTTAATCCCTTTCTAGTTACTGATTTCTCTTATTAAATATAGTGACACCTCAAACCTTTGGGATTAAAAAATTCAAAAGAGATACCAGTAACAAATATTTAAATCCGCTGTAATTATAACTCTGAAAGTTATGATTACAGTCATTTATAAGCAAAAATAATGTTCATCATGCGTTTATCTGCCAACAAATAAAGGAGACATGCCACCAAGGTAATCAGCCATATGGCATATACAGAAACTGTTAAAACAGTGAATTCCTCCAGGATGATTAGTAGTAAATTTGCCAGATAATACCGCCCAACAACCGTTGTTAAAGCAAACAAACCTGCAAATGACAATAAAAAGGCAAGTGGCAGGGCAAGGATAAGTTCCTTCCGATATTTTCCTAAGAAGAGGACAATAATACCAGCAGACAGTGTATAAGCAAAAGCAATTGCTCCATAAACAAGTCCCCAAGATAACATTGTAAGACTAGAGAAAGCAAAATCACCATCCATTAACTCTAGGACTAGCATAGCCAAAAAAGTGAATTCACTGACTAGTAGATTAATCAACAAAGCAAGCATAAACTTCGCTTGGAGTAATTGTTTCAAATCGACAGGAATCAGTCTGAGATTTGAAATCGTTTTAGACACTTGTTCTATTCTTATCAAATCCACTAAAATCATGCTCGCAAAAGGGAGGAGAAAATAGTAGTTCAAAAAGAAGAAACCATTTTCTACATACCAGCCATTCACACTACCGTACGAATGCCCTTGATAAATCTGATGACCAATCATAAACTCTAACAAAAAGAGCAGGATGGCTACAAAGGGAATCATATACAGTATCTTTCGTCTTCTTAGTTTAGTAAATTCTAGCATCAACATTTATTCATCCACCTTTCTTAACCAAGATTTAATGGACAAGAAAGACAAAACAAGTAAAGATAAACCTAGTACAATAATCGATAAGATAGCTGGCTGTTGAAGTACCACTCCTTCTCTGTTTCCTTCCCAGATTAAACTGTTAGCACTTGTTACTGGACTGATATTTGGACTCGTCCTTGCTAAAAAAAATGACACTAAAACATACATGACACCGACCAAATTCCCAACTATCTCCTTGCCTCTGACTTTTATCATGACCAAAGCAACTAAAGGAAATACTCCCATGGGAATTAAGATACCACTACTCATACAAAGATAGAAGAATCTTAATAATAAAGACAAACTGACTGTCGAAGAAAAGCGGGATAGTAGTGCGAATAAGGAAACCGAAATATAGGTGAATAACATGATACACAGAGCGTTGATTTCTATATACAAAATCTTAGCCCAGAATGTCTTCATTAGATTTGCTGAAGCGAGTTTCAAGTTGTTCATGATGCGATAGCGATATTCTACACCAAATGCCTGTATTGTATAGGAAACACAATACAAAGGGAGAATCAAAAAGTTTAAATAAGACAAAGAAAATTTATAGACAAAGGGAAAGGAGTCAAACAATCCTCTCGCATCATTTACGTAATAACAGATGAGAGCTAGGTAGAGGGAAACAACACCATATACGACAAAATTCAGTTTTTGATGCCTTTGTTTGAGAAATTCAATCTTCACTAAATCAAGCAATTCCCTCACCTCCTGTTATCCGCTTAAAGTAATCCTCTAAACTTTCATTGTTTTTATAAGAATATTCTTTTAGAACTATTCCGTTATCTTTTAAGGAGTTAGATACGACTGCAATGTCAAAAGTAGGTGATTCTCCCTGAAGTTCAAGTTCTATATCCGAAAGAATACTAATCTGTTCTTGCAGATTTATCCTGCAAAGCACTTCCTTAGCTTGAGGAGCATCCGAAACAATTAGGTGGATTTTCCTTTTATCTGCACCATCTATTAATTCCTGCATAGTCTTTTCAGCCATAAGGTGGGCATCATGCAGTATCCCAACTCTATCTACAAGCTTTTCAAGTTCTGAAATAATGTGACTGGATATTAAAATCGAAATGCCATGATTGGTACTGAGTTCCTTTAGATAACGGCGCATTTCAAGGATACCAATAGGATCCAAACCATTTGTTGGTTCATCTAATATCAGAATTTTCGGCTGGTGCATAATAGCGTTAGCAATTGCTAACCTTTGCTTCATTCCCAGAGAATACTGCTTGAATAGTTTTTTATTTTCCCCATCTAATCCTACTACTTGTAAAGCTTGCTCTACCTGTTTTAGCGAAATTCCTCTCAATCTTGCAAAAATAGAGAGATTTTCAGGTCCCGTTAAATTAGGATAAAAAGAAGCACTGTCCAATACCACACCGATTTGAGATAGCAAATCCTTAGAAAATTCACCTAACAGTTTTTCAGATAGAATATTCACTTCACCACTATCCATAGCTGTCAAGCCTAAAATAGCCTTGATAAAGGTTGTCTTACCAGTACCATTTCTTCCTAGTAAGCCATAGATTTCTCCCTGTCTTAATGTAAAATCTATCCTATCTAAGACAATTTTCCCATCATAGGATTTTGATAAATTAAATGTCTGTATTACTGGATTTCTCATTTTTCTCCTCCGAACATTCGTACACCCACATTAAGAGATATAATAAAGTAGTTCCTGTATAACTAGTTAGTTATATGAGAGGGTAATAGGGTATATCAAACTTACAAGCTCCCTTTAACCCCTTCAATCTGTGGCATGATCCATTGTATAAATGTTACTTCACAAAAAGTTTAACAAATCAATCCGCCAGTCCCAGATCAACTTCTTTAGTTGTTGCAGCTTGTTGTATAATTCTCGATTCCCAGATATATTGTGATTGATTTACAGGTTCTTTGTAAAAGAAACCGCTTCCAAACAATCCTAAAAAGGACAACATAAAAATGATTTTACGAAACTTTGCTAAAATACTCATATTAACCACCTTTTTCTTATCTTTACACTTGTAAGTGTACTACTTTAAATATTATTTGTCAATAAAAAACAATTCTTTTTATCATTTTTTTTTTGTTTTATTTTTTTATGACTATTTTTGCATTAGAAAGTTGAAAAATAGAGATTAAAAGTATATAATTAATCTTAAATTTATTTAAAGAGGGTTAGAGATGACCATATTATCTGATAAACTAAAATCCAAGAGAAAAGAAAAAGGTTTCTCACAAAAAACACTTTCTGAAGGAATTTGTGAGCAAAGTCAAATCAGCAAAATAGAACGTGGCAACTATATGCCTGCTGCTGATTTACTCTATAAACTTGCAAATCGGCTTCAAGTCCCCTTAGATTATTTTTTCGATGAACAGATTGAAATGACTTCCAATATAACACCGTTTAAGAAATTAGCAGAAAAATTACTTGAAGATCGTAATTACGAGGCTTTAGAATACCTCTTAAACTTAGAAAAAGAAAAGTCTCAGTATCTATCTACTGAGGATGAATTTTATCTTCTATGGATTCAAGCGATTATCCTTTTCTACTTACATAGTTCCAAAGATGAAGCTATCGCCAATCTAGAAAACGCTTTGCCAAAGCTTTCGGTCAGCTCATCTGTGTATCTTAAACTTCTCAATACTTTATCTAATTTTTATTTTTCTGTAGGACGTGATGCAGAATATGAAGAAAATAACTCACTTCTTATCAGTTTGTATCAGGAAAAAGATTTAAATCACCAAGAGTATTTATTTGGTTATATTCGAGTTAAACATAATTTTGCCTATTATTTACACTCTAAAGGTAAGGAGTTAGAAGCTGTCCAAGAAGCCTTAGAAACCATTGATTTTTGTAAACAAAAAGAGACCAGCTATCAGCTAGCACCTCTTTTAACTATCGTTGCAAATGCCGGAAAAGATTTTTTAAAGCACGATGAAATTCTTGACTATTATTTACAGGCTCGTGATATTTGTAAAATATACGAGCACAAGCTCTTGATGGCTAAAATTGACCATTTTTTGAAAGATAAGGATAGGTGACTTCGATCGTAATAAGTTATAATTACCAATTAATTAGAAACATAAAAGTGGAGAGAAACTAATGTCGTTTTCTCCACTTTTGTTAATATCCCCTCTTCCACTTGTATCCTGCCCAGCATGCTAAAGCAAGTAAAACTAAATTAAAGATGATAAAGAAAGTCGTAAAACCAAATAATCCATTTTGAGCTAAATCTGCCGTGTAAAGTTCAGTTTCTGTAAAGAGAAGATAAATTCCATAGACCTCCACGAAAATAAGAAAACTGACAAAACCAATCAGGAAAAGTCCACTGGCAATAAGAAAGAGTCTCCATAAAAGAATGAGAATTCCTCCTACTGCTAAAAAAATTACTGGGACAAGGAGTAAACCATTCATGAATTTCTCCTTTCTAGTCAATCAATTGACGATAATGGGTGGCAAGAGAGGAATCAAACTCTTCTAATTTTTGAACTAAGTCCAAATACTCCTCTTTTTCATGTTCTTCAAAGTCCACACCTCGATGATTCTGAAGAGCGATTTCCAATTGGCTAGTGAGTTCTCGTATAGAAAAACTGTAGTCCCCTGTCACTTCCTCATAATGTTCCTTTAGTTCCTTGTAAACTTGGTATTCTTCAGGTGTTTGAAACCCCTGTACCAAGGCCTCTTCTAATTGATAATAGGTATCTTCCATCATAATCGTTACCTCGTTTCTTTCTATCTTTATTTTACCGCGCTTTTCTTTTCTTGTCCGCTATTTATATCTATTTTTTAATCCAATTCAAAAGAAAGTTGTTCTTGCTTTTCTTTTCCTTTTTCGTGGAATTGTCTTAAGGCCTGATCAATAATATCTAAATCCGTTTCTGTTTCAATCAATGGCGCGAGTACATCGTATTCGGCCTTTTTAGTTTGATAATCCTCTTCCTTTGGAAAATTTTTCTCAATTTCAACTTTAGCAGTAGTCCATTTATCCTTTAATTCATCCAATAAGTTCTGAGTTTTCACTTGGTCCTCTTTAATATGATCAATCGTATGCTGAAGCCTTTGAATTGTCCCCAAAGGAGAATACAAATCTAAACTGACAGAATATTGGTTTTCTCCTACAATCTTAACAGAGAAGGTTTCAGGAAGAGGTTGATTTGTTGCAAGACTAAGCATTTTAATGTCAAATCCTCGATAACTTGCTAGGGTTCGGAATTCTTTGCTGTCACCTTGATTATGACGGATAAGACGGTGTAAGGATTCCCCTGCTTCAGCTCGTTGCTCAAAAACTTGCTTGCCTACCGTCATAGAAAATGCCTGGTCTTTCGACATTTCAGACTGTTGAATGTCTCCTTCATATTTGCTTAATCGTTTCTCAAGAATGGGCATATTTTCTTCACAGTAAGAGAGTGTATGACGATAGTGATCCTTGCTGCGTTGAAAGGCGCGTCTTTGATTTTCTAATAGAGTTAGATCATTCTCTAGTTCCATCTTATATTTGAGATAAGGATTACCTGTTGCTAGTGCCTTAAAATCAGAAGCTGTCATGGTCTGCTCATCAATATCTTCTGCAGCACGAATCGGCTCCTTAGAAGTCATAATCTGCTTAATATAACGAAGTTTGTTCTCCTGAGTTGCCCATAGATAATTATCAAATGAACCTTTGGTAATGTAGTGGTAAATATCCACTTCCTTGTTTTCATTTCCCTGTCGGATAATACGTCCATTGCGTTGCTGAATGTCACTTGGTCTCCACGGTACATCCAGATGGTGAACTGCTTTCATCTTGCTCTGAACATTTAAACCTGTTCCCCCTTTTTCAGTTGACGCAAGGAGAATCCGCACCTCTCCTGCATTGACCTTTCGAGACAAACTATTCTTTTTTTCATCACTATTGGCATCATGTACAAAGGCAATTTCCTTACTAGGGACTCCTCTATCAACTAATAAAGCCTTTATTTCAGAATAAACATCAAAGCCATTATCCTTTTTCTTAGGTGTTCCAATATCTGAAAAAATCATCTGAGTAGCCTTATTTTTCATTCCTTCACGATAAATTCTCTCAACATTATCCACTACCTGAAGCAGTTTATGATTGTCTGCTAGACTATAACTAGAGTCCAATAAACGCATATCAATCGCTAATTTTCGTGCCTCACCTGTTATCTTTAACATGTTATCTTGGCTCGGATCAACTGTTCCACATTTGACCATATCTGACCTCATAACTAATTCTTCTAGATAGAGTTTCTGGTTTTCAGTTAACTCACTCTCAATAGGGATAATATGAGCTTCTGGAACAGGTAAATCCAACATATCTTGTGTTTGAATGTCAGCTGTTTCTTTATAGATTTTCATCAACTCAGGTAGATTGACAAACTTTTTAAATCGTTTCTTAGGCTGATACTTATCCCCTGTAGGAGCTAATTCCATAGAGTTTTGAATTTCTCCAAAAGCACCTACCCAAGAGTCAAAATAATCAACCTGATAGCGTTTTAAGATATCTGGTTGAATATAGTTCATCATAGTATACAACTCACTAATAGAATTGGAAACGGGTGTTCCTGTCGCAAAGACAATATTTTTAAAATCATGTTCTTCTTGAATCTGTCGAACCTTCATTTCCATATCCACGTTCTTCTTAGAAGTTGTATTGGTAATCCCTGCTACATTTCCAAGTCCCGTAATCGGACGAATATTTTTAAAGTGATGTGCTTCATCCACAAAGAGAAAATCAATTCCTAAGTTCTCAAAATCAATAAAACTATCACGATTAAAGCGTTGCAGTTCTTCCAATTGTTTCTCTAGACCACTTATTGATTGCTCTGCTTCTTTAACGGTATACTTATTTTCAGAATGTGTTTTAATCTCTCGTAGTTCATTGAGTTTATCCTCGATATAATTCATCTGTCTTTCCTTACTGACAGGGATTTTTTCAAATTGAGAATCCCCAATGACAATGGCATCGTAATCTCCTGTAATAATACGAGAAACAAATTGTTTTCTTCTCGCCTTCACAAAATCTTTCTTAGTGGTCACAAAGACCTTTTTAGTAGGGAAAAATTTCATGATTTCTTGGCCAAATTGAGCAGACAAACTAGAGGGCACCACATACAAGGGCTTATGAACCATCCCCAACTCCTTTAATTTAAACCCAGCACCAAGCATGGTCAAGGTCTTTCCTGAACCTACCTCATGAGCTAATAAGGCTCTTTTTTCTTCTACGATTCTTTGAATGGCATTCTCTTGGTGAGGACGAAGACTGATGTTTTGTGCCAAGCCATCAATGACTAAATGGCTACCGTCATACTCTCGACTAACCGTCCGATTATAAAGACGATTATAGCTTTCCTCAATGACTTGTTGGACTTCGGGATACCGTGAGACAAATTCTTGAAAGAGCTCTTGTAAATGCTGCTCTTTTGCTCTTAGAACAGAGGTTTTTTCCAAATCTGTGATGGTCTTTTTCTTTTCTCCTTCCGTAACAGTCATAGTAATAGTCGGTTGGTTCGAATTAAGTAAATTCTCAAAAATCTTTCTTCCTGTATCATAACGTGACCCACTAACTCCAAGACTACTATCTTTGGCGCTTGGATAGCGATAAGCAAATGATGTCCTTAAATGAACCTGGCCATCGACAGGATTCACTTCAATGACCTGTTCAACATCAGGCGAAGACAATTCAAATTCACGATTAGTAAAACATTCAAAGGCAAATTTACCATAAACGGATTGAGGAATCCAACGTGACCCTATTTTAAACTCAATATCTGCCAGATGAATCCTTGGAGGGCGAACAGATTCT
This sequence comes from Streptococcus mitis, assembly GCF_001074635.1. GTDB lineage: Bacteria > Bacillota > Bacilli > Lactobacillales > Streptococcaceae > Streptococcus > Streptococcus mitis_E. The sequence continues at coordinate 50,658 of NZ_JUQO01000192.1, read as the reverse complement.
AACAAATCTAAAGCATGGGACCAGTCACATTCTTGATTGTTTTCCTCCACTAACAGTTGAACTACTTCTATCTTGTTGAGAATATCTCCTGATAAAAACTGGTTCTTAGAAAGATATTTTCTTTCTCCTCTTAAATAGCTTTCTGGATCCATTAAAACCTGGTCTCCTAACTCATCTAAAATAGCAGCTTGGCTATGTTCGGGATAAATTGATACCATATAGTCTAAATCAACCCCTCTACCATCCGATAAACTAGAATTTAAGGCATCTAAAGCCGTTGATACTCTTGTAATCACTCTCTCTGGCCTAACCAATGCTTTCTCAAAAGCTAAAGATTTTTTATATTTTACTTTCTGGTCTTTAGAATCAATGTATTCATCTTCTAAACTTGCTAGTAAAGAATACTTATCGTCACTATCAAATAAGTTCCGATTGACTGAGGCATTCAAGTATCCAAATTGACTTACAAAGTGGTCATAGTCATGATTGAGTTTACTAAGTAACACCTGAAAATCAGCCCGACTATAATCTGGATGACGTTGAATTTCAATTAAGGATTGATAGGTCTCTCTCAAATCAACCATGCCCTTAATGCGACTAATATCCTTATCCGATAAGGGACTTTCATAAAAGACAGTTTTTTTGAACAGTCCCTTATATTTCCCTCTTTTACTCGCTTCTTCTGACTTATAAACATCTAGTGCTTCCTCATCTGTCAAATGAAGTTGCACGAATCGGTCTATTTTATGTTCAGACAAAGAACTGTCCCAAGCTTTAAACTCTCCCTTCTCATCTACATAATAACTAATTTCGTCTACTTTTGAACTTTTCCGAATGCCATGCGTATCTCGGTAATAAATTTGATTTCCCTCATATCCAAAAGAATAGAGCGTTAAGTCCTCAAGTATACGACTTGGGATAGAATTATCCACTTCTTCTTGGATAAAAACAGGTGCTTTCAAAGAATTGTCAATTTGTTTAGGTGCTTCCACATTCTCTAATGCTTTCATTATGTCAGTAGCTAATGTTTCTGATACCCCCTTAACATTGAGGGTTCCTCCATTAAAATTACGTACCTCATATTGACCCAAAACTTGTGTATTGTATTTCCCATCAAAATAAGGATTGATCCAGACACGCTTATCCTCCTCAAAGGGAATAGAGCCACTAAAGACAAGTTCCTCTTCATTAAGATTCTTTGCTTGATCCTTTTGAAAGAAGAGGAGATCTGTAGTCACTCGAGTACCTGCAATCTTTTTAAAAGCCGTATCCGGCAACCGAACTCCCCCTAAAAAATGAGTGTTGGATTTAATCTCTTGTAAGACATTATCTGTCCGTTTATCCATTGTGCCAATAGAAGAGATAATCGAAACTTGTCCTCCATCTCTTACTAAATCAAGTGAGTGTTTGACAAAGTAATCATGAATCATATAAGGTTTATCATAGTTTTTATCGGCAATGCGAAAATTTCCAAATGGAACATTCGTTAAGACTAAATCAAAACTATTATTTTGATAGGGAACTTCTTCAAATCCTCGCACTTCAATATGGGTATTGGGGTGGAGTTGTTTTGCGATTGCGCCTGTCACGCTGTCTAATTCAACTCCATAGAGTTCTGACCTCTCTCGTATACTTCTAGGCATCGCCGCAAAGAAGTTCCCAGTCCCCATAGAAGGATCTAAAATCCTTCCTCCTTCAAAACCATCAGCCAGTAATTTTTGCCAAATCTGGCGAATAATCATTGGGTCTGTATAATAGGCTGTGAGAGAACTTTGTTTCATGGTCGAGTATTCTGATTTACTTACTAAGCTCTTGAGAGTTAAACGTTCTGCTTCATACTTTGGATTGAGTTCATCGAAAAATTCATTGGCAAGTCCACCCCAGCCGACATACTTGGCTAGTAGCTCTTGTTCTTCTGGATTCGCTTGTCGTCCCTCTTTTTCTAATCTTTTAACAAGTTCAATTGCGGCGATATTTGTTTCAATTTTTTCTCGATTTGTCTTAGGGTAAAAGCCCTCTAAATCATCTGGAAAAACAAAATCTTGAACGGGGACTTCCGTCTCTTCTATACCTACAATAAGCGTTTCTGTTTCCTTATCTTTTTCCTTTTCATTTTCTTCTTCCAGATAGGAAAACAAATCTATTTCCTGACTTTCACTTGATGAATCAATCTCAATATCTGAATCTTCTTTTTCAAGTTCTACGAGAGACAATACTTGTTCAATCTCTTCCAAACTGTTCAAGTATAAGATAGGATTTTCTTCAAATAACAGGTTGGAATCATTGAATAGCTCTAGGCGAACTAAGTCATTTAACTGGGCATTTTCAATAGAAACCAATTGAAATACTTGTCCTTTATAACTTACTTGTGAACCGATTGGATATTTCTTCAAAACTTCTTCTACAATTTTATCTACTTTAGATAGGGAATGAACTTCCACATTTTCTTCTACCTGGTCAATATTATCTAAAGGTAAGACTGCTTCCTCTACTTGCTTAGACTTTTCTCTTATAGCCTTTACTTCATCAAAATGAGTAATAATCTTTAGCTTTTGTGTCAGTGGGAGTTGTGTGTAGTTTTCTTCATGATGGACAAGATCCGTCACGGTATCTAAAGTAGCCATCAATTCTGCACCCAAATAAGCTAGAACATCTCCCTCTTTTTCTTCAAAATGAATCTCAAGAACTTCTTTTTTAAGCTCTTTTGAGTCAACCATTAGAAGAAATTCCTCTATATCTCTACTAATACGGTCAGATAGATTATTCGCAACCCGATAGACATTGACTAAATTGACATCCTGATTCTGATGAAATACAAGCTCACTTAATGGTGTTAGCTTCTCTTTTTCAGATTGGATGTAAAATCGAGTGGAAAGATTATAGGTTGCGACTTCTAGCACCAAGTTTTTCTCAAAATTACTTAATTGAGATAATTTACTTAGACCCGCTTGTCCAAAATTTCTTGTGTAACTTTCTAAATCTTGGTCATTATTTTCAGAACTGGCCTCTAGAAAAGAAACAATATCTTGATCAAACGAATAGACATGAGGTATCTCTTCTATCTTCCCCTCTTCAGTCAAAAAACTCTCTACCAAATCCTGCCATTTCTCATCAAAATGTTGCGCTTGATAACGAAGAAATAGGGCCATTTTATCCCTATCTTTTGGAATTGTTCCACGAAACATAGCCAATAATTGTATTACTTCCATACTCGCTCCTTTCATCTATACGAAAATAGGAGAATCACATGATTCCCCTACAACTCTATCTCCATTTCAACCTTTTGAGGACTGGTTTCTAAATCACTAGACAAAATAGAAACGGCATCTGTTCTCATGTAGTAAGTATATAAGTCTTCTAGGTCTTGTTCGTTTTCAATCCCTGTTTCAATACTAATCAGAGCCTGTATAAATTCCTTGTAGTGACTCTCCATCATATCTGAAATCTTTTGTTTCATTTCCATAAATACTGATGACGATTCAGTGATACTTGTTTGGTCTATGTCTTGAAAATCCTTTTCTAAGGGATTGGTTCCTTCTTCTATTTCCACTAAATCTGAACGTCCATCACCATCAGAATCTGCGCTAAGAGGATTGGTTCCTAGCGCCAATTCTTGAGCATCAGTTAATCCATCTTGATCCGAATCACGTTGATAAATGGCTTCCATATACTTCCTTCTTTCCTAGTTAATCTTTTTTCACTCCAATCCTACCAAATATTCCTTGAAAGAAGTATCACAACAAAAAAAGAGAACGAGCCAAAACTACGTTCTCCTTAAAATGATAAAAATATATTTTATGCCACAAAAGATATGTAAACTAATCTTTTAAATAATAAATAAGTTCAGATGTTTGTAAATGTTTTGAGTAAATGGAAATTACTTTTTCACCTTTTGGAAATACTGTCTTTCTCTTCAAATCTAATAAAGATTGAGGAACAATTTTCCTAGAGGTCTCTTTCAATGTTAATGCTAGTATCTGTTTTCTTGTACGTAGAGCATAATCAAAATCCAAATACAAATAACGTCCTGAACCAGTTAGATGAACATGCTTTCCCAATAACTCCTCAATGGATCCTAAAACTTGTAACTTTTGCATCGTGGTTCCATCTTTTTTTATTTTCAACTCATCAATTATGACATGTCTATTTAAACAATCGTCAAAGAAACTGCCTGCACCTTTTTGGTAATCAACACCACATAGGTGCATGAAATTAGTAGGTGAAAAATGAAGCTCAACACTTTCAATTTCCGTTTCATAATACATGATTTTGCCAACAAAGTGTTTTTTAAAAAAAGAAGCCGCAATTTGTAACTGTGTAAAAAAACGCTGAAGTTTTATTTTTTCGTTGTAATTAGGATTACGATAAACTTCAAAATTTTCCATAATTTCCATATTTTCCATATTTTCCTCACAAAAAAGGTGGTTTACAGAGTCTGTAAGCCACCTAGTCAGTCGGTTTATTCTGGTGTCTGCCACCGCTTGGCCCTTACGTCCAAGATTGCTATCGGATTTCGTTCTGGTGTCCGCCACCGCTTGGCCCTTATGTCCAAGATTACTATCAGATTGACCATGAGCCGACTACTCATCTACACTATTTATTCTACCTGAAAATGGTTAAAATTTCAAGTGTAAACTCTTCTATTTCGTAGTATAAGCAAAACTGATGGCGCTATCTGCTTGAGAGATTTTTCTAAAGGTATAGTTAGGGTTGCCACCATAGTTGGTTTCAGACACAAGGAAAGAACCGTCATCATATACTTTCTCGACAAAAGCCACATGACCGTAGATGGCTGGTGTGCCATGTGTACCTCCCACAAAAGAAACAATGGCACCTGCTCTTGGTGTAGAGCCAGTTTCCCCACCAAGACTTGAAGCTGTCGCAACCCAGTCCTGACCATTTCCCATGGTATTAATGATTGAAATCTTCTCTCCATTTCTACCTTTTAGCTTTAATCCTAACTGGTTCATACGAGCCGCAACACCCCATGTACATTGTCCATAGGCATAGGCCATACCATCTCCACCACCAGGAACAGAATGATCATACAAGTCCCCACGAACCCCTTCAAGGGATTGTGGGTCACTTTTTGCCTGTCCTCCATTTGTTTGACTAAAGCCTTTTTCAATTTGATAATACCATTCCGTTGCTCTAGTTTGTCTTTCCAGTAGTTTGTCACCAGAATTTCCCTCCCAATAGGTGAGGAAGAGTTGGGCGAGATTGGCTGCACTACCCGTATTTTTAAAGAAATCCTTTAGCCAACTTTGATAGTAAGGACTATCCCCATGAAGCATAAAATCAAGTTGGAGGTCTAAATCATACCATTTCTTATTTTTGGTGCGTGCATAATTTAACAAAGCTGTATGACGTGTTGAACCATCTGCAGTATCCGTCCATTGACCTAACCCCAAACCTCTATGAAGGATATTAGGATAAGCACCACTATAAATGGCTGGCCCTCCAATCGCTAACCAGCTTTCATCATCCCATGAGGAATCGGTAGCGCCAACTGGAGGAGATAAATAATCCCCTTCAGCTCGTTTTGGATTGATAGAAGATTCTACCGACCAATTTCCTAAAATAGCTGCAATAGCTTGGGGACTTGCTCCTTGAGATTTCAAAAACTCATAAATATGTTTTGCTCGTTCAAACTCATCCCCACCAAACTGACCAATGGCAGGTAAGATAGTGGTCTGAAGTTGAATGACTTTGGGAAAATAAAATTGCGGATTGACGTACACCAATTTTTCTTTCTTGTTTTTATACTTTTGATAGGAAACTTTCAAACCTGTATCGTCTGGTGTTTCACCAATAATATCACCCGTTAGGACTCTAGTCCCCTCAATCGCACGGCCATTATGAATAGAATACAAGGTCAATCGACTCTCATTCTCTCCTTTTCCGTTAGTGAGAATAATATTGTCGCCATCTAGAGATACAACTCCATCCATTGGTGCGACAATCGTTTGGTGAGCCTTCGCTTCTAGTAGAATGTACTCCTGAAGAGTAGGTTTCCCATCTAAATCATAGTATCCATAACGATAAGTCATGGTTAGACTATCTTCATTGCTTTTCCCCTCAAATGGATTGTCCAATTCCTGCATGGAAGCATACACACCCTCTTCTTTTAGTTCCTTCATTTCCTCTTGATCGTCTTTCGAGATTTTATACTTAGGAGTTTCATAAAGGTCTTGCATGGATTTCAAATCTTCCCCATCGTTTAAATCATGCCACAAAGTAGACAGATAATCCTTGTAAGTTTCTGAACTAAATAAGTGAACTGGTTTGTGTAACTCATAGTCATGGAATTTAAAGTTCATATATCCCATCACATCATCAACTTTTGTGTAATAGGTAATGCCTTTGTCATTTGTACGAGTATGTTCTACGTCTTCCCAAGTTAGGTGGGTATAAGCTTTTGTTAATTCAAATTCATCTTGTTGAATCAAACTAGCAGATGAAAATCCTAAAAAGAAGCTCATCATAAGTAAGAGAAGAAAGACTATTCCTCCAACTATCCAGGTTACAGGATTTCCAGCCGCAAATGTAAAGAAGGAAAAGGCTGCTTTTAGTTTTTGATAGATATTTCGGACACTAGTAAGACCTTGTTTCTTTAATTTTCGATACCGATTTTTAAAGGAACTTGGATTCTCTTTCGCTAGTTTCCATCCTTTTCCATCCTTAAAATGATGGTATCGCTCTTTTGTGTTGGTCAGTCTTTTTTTGGTAAAACGACCTGTTGCTTGTCCTGTTTTGACACTAGCTTTCCCAAGATTATAAGAAAGCCGACTGTAGCGTTTCCCTTTTCTAATGGTCTCTTGAAGTGTGCGATAGCCTTCTAAATCTTCATTTTCTGAAGCTAACTCTCCTCCTTCACGTCCAAGGACATAAAGAAAAGTTTTAGCTTTCCTACTGACTTTTTTAGACTTATAGGCTTGTTTAGTAGATTTTAGATTCTCTTTTGCGGCCTTGACTTCTTTCTTAGCTTTTAATTCTTCTAAACTCTTCCCTTGAAAGAAAAAATTAGATTTTGCTTTCGATTCCTGACCATAAAGAAATTTTTGATTGGTTTTTCTTTCTTTACGACTCTCTTTTCTTTCTTCTTTTGCTTCTACCTTGGCTTCTCTAAATTTCTTCTTGGCTATTTTCAATCGTTTCCTAGCATGAGGTAATCGTCTGTCTCTTAATTCTTTACGATTCAAAAAAGATGGAGGACTATTTTGAAGAATATGATTGTAGTCTTCATTTGCTTGTTTTACTCTCTCCTTTGAAGCTTCTCTCATCTCCTCTAGCTTTTCTTTTATCTCTTTTTTCCATGCTTTTTCATCCAGTACAGCAGAATTTTTTTTCTGTTTCTTCACCTCCTTCTTTCCTTTTTTCAAGAATTTCTTCTCATCTTTTAGACTTCTTCTAAATGCCTTTCGGGCACGTATGATTTCTCTTTTATCCTTCATTTACCTTCCCCTTAATTAGAAGCCATTTTATCAGGATCCGTACTCATGATATCAAACAATTGAGTACCTTGAGGAATCTTATTTTTGAAGGGAACGACAACGGAACCAGCTTTTATCAGTCCTGCACCTTTTTCTGGATTGACTAGGTATTTTTCAAGTTCTTTTGACAAGCCTAAGAGTTGAACCAGTTCTTCTCGGTCATTTTTTGCTTGCTTGAGGAGAATCATAAATTCACTATTTGCAATAATCCGTCTACCATTTGGATCTAACAATAAGGTTTCGACATTTTGAGTTATCCCAGTCGGACTAGCTCCATATTTTCTGACACGACTCCACAATTTAAAGAAGAAATCACTGGCATATTTATCTAATAAGAGAAGCTGCATCTCATCAAAATAAATCCAGGTCTTCTTCCCTAATTTTTGATTCCGAACGACACGATTCCATATCTGATCAAAAACAACCATAAGGGCGATTTGTTTCAGCTCATCTCCTAACTTCTTAACGTTATAAATCAAGAAATTGGATCCGGTCTGAATATTGGTCTTATGAGAAAAAATATCAAGAGAACCTTCGACATACAGTTCCATATCAAGTGCCAAATTCTGCGCTTCTTCTTCTGGCTGTTGACTCAAGACAAAAACCCATTCTTCCAAAGAAGGCTCTTTAAATGACTGATAGGTGAGTCTGGTGACTCGGTCGATAATCGATTTTTCTCTTCCATCCATTTTTCTATCCAATAACTTGCCGATAAAGGATAAAAGAAATTCTGATTTTACCTTTACAGGATCTTCATCCATATTTTCCTCAGACAAGTCAAGGACATTGAGATAGGTTTGGGAATCTGGCGCAATATCAATCATTTCTCCACCAAAAGCCCGTCCAATAACACTGTACTCTGCTTCTGGATCCACGATGATAATTTCAGTATTTTCACCAGATTCCTTGATTTTGGTCGTGATAATTTCATGCTTGGTTGCCATCCCTTTCCCAGCTCCAGAAGTTCCTAAAATCAGACCAGACGGTGTATTTAATAGGCTGCGATCAATGGTAATAATATTACTTGATATTTGATTGATACCGTAATATTTCCCACTACGGTCTTGTAAGTCTACTGAAGTCCATGGAGAGTTCACTGCTACATTAGATGTTAATAAACTCCGTGATACTCCCTCTAAAAAATCACAACCAAATGGCAACAAACTATTAAAGGCTGCTTCTTGCATATATGGAAGTTTATCAATCATTAGGTCATTTGAGCCGGCCACTTGTTGAATCGTATCTAGTGCTTGTTTAAGTTCTTCTTCATCCTGACCAAAAACACCAATCAAGAAGACTGTTTGAAATAGTTTATCTCCTGTCTCTGTCATGGTTTTTAAGAGTTCTTCAGCTTCATCGATATTGCTTTCTAATACATGACCTACTTTTTCCAAATAGATACCTGTACGAGCTAGTTTTTGTTGTTCCCCAATCTTTTGGGATTCCATCAAGGTCTTCTTTGTTCGTAGTTTCTTCATGGCATCTGCCTTGGTCGAACTTTGAGCATGGAGGCTCACAATCAATTCCAAATCTCCTTGCATGAGGTCTCGAATAAACTGATCACCTAATTCCATGCCGTAGTCTCTCACATAGACAATCTGTAATAAGCGGTCATTGATTTGTAGGTAATTCTTGTTTTTGAAATCTAAGAGATTAGGCGCTATAAAGTGGCGAGTCGTCTGACCCGATCTCGTTAAATCACGGTAAGAAAAAGGAAGATGGTGTTCTCCTCTAAGCATATCTGCCAACAAGTTCACACGGTTTTCTCCAGCCAAGGATTCAAAGCGAGCATCAATTTCTGAGAAACCACTCTTGAAATATTCTCCTATTTGGGACAGGGAACGATAGGCTTGTTTGGGATTAGAATCCTTTCTACCAAAGCTAATCAGTTTAACAGCCGAAAAGTTATTTTCGCCACTGTCTAAATTCTGATTCATCATCCGATTCAATTCTTTACGATAGGTATCATACCCATCTTCTTTTTCCTCATACAAAACACTTTGTCTGAATTTTTCTAAATTCAATCTTTTGTTAAAGATAGTCAATTGGAAGTTGGTTTGGTCGTCTAAAGAGTTAATCAAATCAGAATACTTCTCAATGATTGCGCCCTTATCTTCTAAACCAACAGTTTGGTAATTGACGTCCCCAAGTAAGTAGCTTTGTGAGAAATAATCTTCTTTTACCTGCATTAGACCATTTTGGTACAGGGCTTGATAGGCAAGGCTATTCGCTGTAGAGGGTAACACTTCCTCTTTTTTTCCTTTAACTTCTTCCTTTTTATTAGTCATTGAAGTTTTTTGTTTCTTTAATGTATTTGATTTTCTTTTCATGTTCAGGTCCTTTCTTTCCTGTAATTGTGCGTAGGGGAACCGTTAATTCAAAATGAAGACGGTATTTCAAATAATGTTCAAAATATAAATCATTGGGTTTATAGACTCCAAAAAGCATGAGAGGGATGGTAAAAGCAAACACAAAACCGTAAACAAACCAATCTCCAAATTGCCAGAAAAAGAGATTCAAGCCCAAAACAATAATTGTGACAATAAAGGCTGGTAAAACAAATATGATTTGCCTTGTGGTAAAACCTAACCAAGCCCTGTGTTGGTATTTTGAGATGTCTTTAAAGACACGTGTATTCATGACTTTCCTTTCTAAAAAGGCTAAGAAGCATTCACTTCCTAGCCTTTATCTAATTACATACCTAAGATTGAGCGAGCCGTACGTTGAGAACCAACGAGGGCAATAATCAGTAAGATAGCTTGTACCAAACTACCAAACATAATCGCAAGAGATTGCAGGACTCCTGCACCATTTGAAACAGCTATTTTCCCAGCAGATTCAAATAAAGGAACAAGAGAAACAATCAGAAAAATAAGAACCCCTTGTACCGCATAGACCATAATATTTTTTAAATAGCCTATACCAATAGACTTCCATTCATCACTTAAAAATGTTGGAATCGTAAGAGGGGCAAATGGGATCATAAGGTAGAGTTGAATAAATCGAATAGATACCAAAAGATTAACCATGGCTGCACTTACTATCCGAACTAGCCAGATAAGGAGGGCGAAAAAGCCCACAATCATCCGGCCAATAAATCCTGACCCTTTTAATCCAGAAATGGTATCATACTTTGCCCCACCGTGAGCCACAATCGAGGCCACTTGTTCAATGGCATGACTCGCAATCCCGATGATGGCTTCTACAATGACGGTAGTGTTGGTAATTACAACTGCGACCATAATATAACTAATCAACATCGGCGCTAATGCTTCAAAGGTCATCGCTCCTCCTGAGTTAGCAATCTTCTTTGCCATCTTTGAAAATTCTAAGATGAGAACAACTGATAAAATCGCAACTCCAAGAGGCTGCATGACACTTTTAGTAATACTAGACATATAAGTCCATACTGTTGGATTGTAGCTAGATAGAGATTTAATCAGATCTACCGTAGATTGTAAATCCACATTAAATCCTTCAAATAAATTTTCAGCTGATATTTTTTCAGATGCAAGGTAAACAAAGGGTGAGACTAAACTAAGATTCATGTCATTGTTTATCCTCCTAAATTGAAATTTGAGTTACAAAGGCTCCAGCAGCCCCGACCATAACACCACCGACAATTTCAAGAATGGCATTCCGAACACCTGGGCCACCATCTTTAATGTTGGTTGCAAGGTTAACAATCCCCACAACAACAAGAAAGGCACCAACCGCAATCAATCCCTTCTGTAACAAAGACATAGCTTGTGCAAACATAGCACTTGCGTCTACTCCATAAACAAAACCTTTAAAATGCGTAATCATCTATTTCCTCTTTTCTATTTTTATTTTAAACTAGATTCAAAAGTTAAATCACGAATTCTAAGGCCTTCAAGATGATTTTCTTGACTTTGATTCAAAGGATTGATTTGATAGTTCCACCACCGTTCATCGGTTTCTTGATTGGCTAGGTACTTCCAGTTTGGATGCTTGATGGAATTGTATTTTTTGCTTTTAAAGACTGGCATATTAGCAATTCGAACCAAGCATTCATGCCGTTTCATATTTCCGACTTCGTCAGGTGTCATTAAATCACGAGCAATCTTTTGATGAGAAAGGGATCCTGAACCTGTCTGGCCAAAGGAACGACTCGTATTTCGAACATCAATGGTTTGTTTACCGAGTAAGCCACTCATAAATTTAAAGGTATCTTCATCATTACCACCTAAATAGACTAAGCTATCACAGTTCCCCAAAATGGTTTTCCAAGCTTCTTTTTCTTTATAGAGTCCTTGAAGTTGGGCAATATTTTGTAGAATAGGAACGAGACTCATATTCCGAGAACGGACTGTTGAGGTTTGTTCAGCAAAATCTGGGATTTCTCCTATATTTGCGAACTCATCTAAGTAAACTCTCACATGAAGAGGTAATTGTCCCTTAAAATCAATATCTGCTTGTCTTGTTAGGGTTTGAAATACGGTTGAAAAAAAGAGGGCTGAAAGAAAGCGAAAGGTACTATCGTTATCTGGGATAACTAAGTACACCATTGATTTTTCCTTGCCCCATGTCTTCATATCAAGGGTATCTCTTTTGGTCAAATCCATGACACTTTGAATATTGAAGAGGGCAAATTTAGCAGTGGTTACAGCTATAACAGAATCCAGAGTCTTATCCTTATAATTTTGAAAATCTGCCCAATTTCGCATGGTAAAATTTTCAGTCCCATACTTTTTAGCATAATTTTCAAATAGAATTTCTAAGACACTTTTTTCTTGGTTTTCACCCTTGGATAAGTGTTTAATGAGTTTTGAGATTTCAGCAAAACTTGGATAACGCCCTCGTTTTTTTCGCTCTTCCACTTCTTTTTTTTGACGTTTCAACAAGTTCTGGTATTCTTTTTGACTCAAACGACTTTCTTCTATGAGCTGTTCTCTTGTTTTAGGTGGGTTATAGAAATCGACCAAGTAGGAGGCTAAAGCTCGTACCAAAGTCATAGAAGCTTCATCCCAAAATGGATCACTACGAGAGCCAGAGCCTTTGGTGTTATTGAAATAAACCGTCAGCATGCGATTCAAATCATTTTCTGTCTCTATATAGCGAAAAGGATTGAAGCCATCTGAGTTCTTCATATTGACTAAATCTAACACCTTTACTTGGTAGCCATGTTCTAAAAAGAGTTTTCCAGTTTTCTCAGCTAAGTGATCTTTAGGATCCACTACAATATTAGAACTATTCATCTGAATCAGATTGGGTTTCACAAAGCGAAATGTCTTCCCACTTCCTGAACCTCCGATCACCGCAATATTCTTATTTCTATCATATTGGGGTGATTTTTTATCTAATAATGTCAAACGAACATCTTGAGCTAAGATCGTATCATGAGAAAATTCCTTACCGTAAAAGAGCTTCTTTTCTTTTAGAGTTCCAAAACGGGCGCTCCCGTATTCAACCCCTTCTCGGTATTGTTTTTTACCAGTCTCTAGATAGAGATAAATCAGCAACATCATCACAAAGCCTAGTAGAAAAAAAGCACTTGATTTTCCAGTAAAGGAAACATTCCATGGCGACTGAAGAACTTCATCTTGACCTTCCATTAGAAGATGAGTCCATTTATCTAAGGTATTTCCAGTATAGGAATCATACAAAAGCGTCAAACGATGAAAAAGATAGCCTAGTAAGATACCTAACAGTGAGAATAGTAGGAATTTCTTTCCACTGTACATCATCTCACCATCTCTTTCTGTTTGACGGCCCCTTCTTGTCTAAAGGTTATTTGGGATTTAGCCTCATCAATAGCATCATCTAATGACTTATCCATGGTAAAATCAGCTAATTTCTCCGGATCATTAACCATTTTTTCTAACAGATGGTCTAAATGATTGTCTAGAATCGAACGGTCTTTCGTGTAGAAATGCAGAGAATCCCCTTGCCAAGCTATGGCTAAAGGAATCTCTTCTTTTTCTAAAAAAGCTTTAAATTTCTCTATATCAATTGGTTTGTCTAAAAAATCTTTTTTCAGATTAATCGTATCAATCGCATAGGGAGATTGTAGCAATTCTTCTAATTTCTGTACTCCTATCTTATAGGCAGAATCCTGTGCTAAAGCCTGACGTCTAGACCATTCTAGAATCTTTAAGAGACTTCTTACAGTAAATAAAAGACTACGCTCAGCATATTGAACTGCCATTCGTTCCTGTTGTTCAGAGGACATCTGATGCCTCCTTCTTAACAAATAGCAGCTTTCCTTCTTTATAACGATAAGCTATCAATTTCTGACGTTGCTTAATCGACTTGACAACCTGCAGTAGATCTCTCGAATAAGGTTCTCGAAGAGTAACTTCTACTGCTTTCCCATCAACGATACCAACGCGTTTAAATTCAATGTAGTCTTTTTTGAGATGTCCTAAGCCCATACCAAAGGGAAAGTGATGAATCAATTGGATGGTACAACCACCTTTATTTCCCATTTGTTTCAAATCATACAAGTTTACTACTTTCATGATTAACTCCTTTATCTAGTTTGTCGCATCGTTTAAGTCTGGTAACGATAAACTCCGTGTCTGTTAGAAAATTCTCACACACGTCTTGTGCCAGTTGCCCTTCACAGGGAAATACTCTCAGTCCCTACTTACACAGGCACGCTAATCAAGACGGAGTGGATTCAATTTTCAAAGAACAGGTAGCTTTATTATAGATAAGAGTACTTGAAATTTTTATCACATCTTTGGAGTTGTTGGAATAATCAGGTAAGTACTAATTTCTAGCTCCTCTCACAACACCCTACATACCTTCTATGTTTTATGAACAGTAGCTATCATTTACATTTTCAAACTACCATTCTATCAGACTAGAAGTCAAAATAGACGCATCTACTTCGAGAGATACTCATTTAATGGTTCAGCAATTCGCTCTACCTCCGTTACAGAAATTTCATCACTATGACTTCTCATGATTTGTTATTAGTTCACTTTGAGGGGCTTGCTCATGAAACCAAACAGCGTAAGTCGTAAAAGAAAAAAGCAGTACAAGATTGAACTGCTTTTACGGATTCAGATAAAATAACTTTAAAATATAGAAGATATCTATTGACTGTAACTATAATTGATTTAAATTTATAACTTCATCTGCTTGATTCCAAATATCGGGATTATGAGTTGCAATGATGATTAGACGATTTTCATTTTTCATATCTAATAATAATTTCATAATTCCTTGTGAAGTCGTAGGATCGAGCGATGCAGTCAACTCATCCGCAAGTATTAATGGTGGATTTTTAAGAATGATTTTCGCTAAAGCAACACGTTGTGCTTCACCGCCAGACAATTCATATATCTTTTGTTCCAGATGAATATGAGTTAGACCAACTCTTGCTAATACATCTTTTTTTTAACTTATCTTTTTCTATATAATTACATTTAAGATTTACTAATCCTAAATCTAGATTAGTAGAAACATTTTCATTATCTAACAAACCAAAATTTTGAAAAAGATATCCTGATACTGTCAACAAAAAAGCTTAGAAAGGCTTAAAGCCTTATCCAAGCTGATATTTGTTCATCTAATTAATAATCTAAATAAAGGATCTACTTCACTTTCATAATACGAACTAAATTGGCTCTTTCTGCCTCCTCTAGTTTCAATTCTATATAATGAATAGTTTCCGACAAGTTTGGAATAATCGAGTATTCTAAACCATTTACACGTCTACGTGTTTTTTCTATTTCATCAGCCATTAACTGACACGTTTTTTCAACTTCTGCCAGTCTTAGTAATTTATCAATTAAACTATTCATTGTAGCAAATACATCATCCATTTCACTATTAGAAGATAAATAGCTGTATTCACTGTTCTCATTTTGAGAAGTAATATTCATATGCATTCTAGGAACTGTTACACTCATGATATTTTCTTTCTCAACAAATAATTCAATTTCTTTCGATGGAATTGAAAATAATTCCTCCACCATTTGAGAATTCTCTAATGATTTAGCAACTGCAAAGGATTTTAGATTATCAATTAGATAACTTTCTACTTCTTTCCGAAGTTGATTATTCTCACGAATCAAAGAAATAAATCGCCTCATCAATTCATCTCTTTTATCCTTTAATAACTTATGTCCACGTTCAGCTGTTTTCAAACGTTCCTTTAAGTTATTCAATTCCATACGAGTTGGTTTTACATTCAAACGTACCATAGATAATCACTCCAGTTCCGGATTAAACTTCTACCAAAGGTAAGTATTTATCAAGCAAATCATCTTTGATACGTTTTAACTCTGTTCGAGGAAGAATTGATAGTAATTCCCACCCAAGATTCAACGTATCTTCTATATTTCGATTTTTATAAAATCCTTGGTTTATGTACTCTTCTTCAAAACGCTTTGTAAACCTCACATACAATTTATCTACATCAGATAAAGCCGATTCTCCTAATACTACTGCTAACTCTTCAACCTTTTTCCCTTGGGCATAGGCTGCAAACAGTTGATTCATAGTTGGAGCATGATCTCCACGAGTTTTACCTTCTCCAGATCCCTTATCTTTTAATCGAGAGAGAGAAGGTAAAACATTGATTGGTGGACGATAACCTTGATTATACAACTCATGCGACAAAATAATTTGCCCTTCAGTAATGTATCCAGTTAAATCAGGAATTGGATGTGTTATGTCATCTTCTGGCATTGTTAAAATAGGAATCTGTGTCACCGAACCTTTTTTACCAACTAAGCGACCAGCCCTTTCGTATAGAGTTGATAAATTTGTATATAAATATCCCGGATAGCCTCGTCTCCCTGGAACTTCACGGCGAGCTGCTGAGACTTCACGTAACGCTTCACAATAGTTAGTCATATCCGTCATGATAACTAGAACGTGCATATCTTTTTCAAAAGCTAGATACTCTGCCGCAGTTAAAGCAATGCGGGGAGTTGCAATACGCTCAATTGCAGGATCATTTGCCAAGTTCATAAATAAAACCGAACGATCGATTGCTCCTGTTTTTCTGAGTTCTTCCATAAAAAACTCAGCTTCTTCAAAAGTAATACCCATTGCTGCAAATACAACCGCAAAATTTTCATCAGAATTTAAAACAGTCGCTTGTCTTGCTATCTGAGCAGCTAATTCATTATGAGGTAAGCCCGAACCTGAAAATACTGGTAATTTTTGACCACGTACAAGAGTATTCAAATGATCAATAGAGGAGATCCCTGTCTGAATAAATTCATCTGGATAATCTCTAGATACAGGATTAATAGCTTGACCATCAATATCTAAATATTTCTCTGGAATTAAATCTGGTCCACCATCAATTGGTTTTCCCATCCCATTAAAAATACGACCAACCATATCCTCAGATACAGCCAATTCTAATGCATGACCAGCAAAACGAATTTTAGACTTTTCTAAATTTATTCCACTAGATCCTTCAAAAAGCTGAACCATTGCTTTATCTTCGTGGATTTCTAAAACTTGTCCACGACGAATTTCTCCATTATGAAGTTGAATTTCAACTAACTCATTGTAAGACACATTATTTACTTGTTCAACAATCATAAGAGGCCCAACAACTTCACTAGCAGTTCTGTATTCTTTTATAACACTCATTTATAGACCTCCTGTTTCTAATATCAAATGAATTTGATGTGTAATCTCATTTGATATAATTTTGATTTCATCTAATCTATCTTCTGAAACATATTTACTTCTCGCCATACGGTCTCGAACTGCCACGGTACCTTCCATAATCTCTGTAAAGTAAGAACCCAACTCTAAAGCATGATTTGCCTGATCAGCAAAAGTTAGGATATTACTTAGCATTGCTTCTTGTTTTGCAAACGAAGTAAATGTATCTACCGAATCAAAAGCGTTCTGTTGCAAATAATCTTCTCGAATTTGTTTAGCAATTTCCATCGTTAGTCGTTCATTATCAGACAGAGAATCAATCCCAACAAGACGAACAATTTCCTCTAAACTAGATTCCCGTTGTAAGTAGTTCATCGCACGAGTTATTTTACTATTCCAATCTGTCTTCTCTTTACCATCTATATAAGTGCCCACACTGTCTTTATATAGTGAATAAGATGTAAGCCAGTTAATTGCAGGAAAATGACGTCGCTGTGCCAACGGAGCATCAAGTCCCCAAAAAACTTTCACAATCCGTAAAGTGTTTTGAGTAACTGGTTCTGAAATATCTCCACCAGGTGGCGATACAGCTCCAATAGCAGTAATCGTTCCTTCACGTTCTGGAAGCCCTAGAACCTGAGAACGTCCTGCTCTTTCATAATATTCAGCGATACGACTTCCCAGATAAGCAGGATAACCCTCATCACCAGGCATTTCTTCTAGACGTCCTGACATTTCACGTAGCGCTTCTGCCCAACGTGAAGTTGAATCAGCCATAATGGCTACAGAGTAGCCCATATCACGAAAATACTCAGCCATGGTAATTCCTGTATAAATTGAAGCCTCACGAGCAGCAACAGGCATATTTGAAGTATTAGCAATCAGAACTGTCCGTTGCATAATTGATTGTCCGGTATTAGGGTCAATCAACTCAGGAAACTCATTCAGTACATCCGTCATTTCATTTCCACGTTCTCCACAACCAACATAAATAACAATATCAACATTGGCAAATTTAGCTACTTGGTGTTGTACAACTGTCTTTCCTGCTCCAAACGGTCCAGGAACTGCTGCAGCTCCCCCTTTGGTTACTGGAAAGAATGTATCAATAACTCGTTGACCTGTGATTAATGGTTCTTCTGGAATTAAACGTTTAGAAACAGGACGCGCCTTGCGGACAGGCCATTTTTGCATAAGCGTTCCTTTATAGAAACTACCGTCCAATTTTTTTATTTCATATACAACTTCATCAATTGTAAAATCGCCAGATGAAATAGAAACGACTTCTCCAGATACTCCATAAGGAACCATAATTTTATGATTAACTACCTCGGTTTCCTTGACAGTTCCAAGAATATCACCCGTACTCACTTTTTGACCAATTGCTATAGTGGAATCAAAATGCCACTTAATATCTCTATCCAAACTTGGAACTTCTACCCCACGAACTAGAAAATCATTATGAGTAGCCAATTTAAATCGATCTAATGGGCGTTGTATGCCATCAAACATTTGAGAAATCAATCCTGGCCCTAATTCAACCGAGAGAGGTTCTCCAGTTGTAACAACAGGTTCTCCCGGACCAAGACCAGATGTTTCTTCATAGACTTGGATAGATGCCTGATCTCTTCTCATTTCAATAATTTCACCGATTAACCCTAGCTTACCTACACGGCAAATATCTTGAATATTAGCCTCCTGCATACCTGATGCAATAACTAGAGGTCCCGATACTTTTATAATCTTCCCTTGAGTCAAAGTTATTCTCCTTACTAAGTCCAAAAATTATAGAATAATATTACAGACAATTTTGTACATTATTATAAAATAATGTGTCCTACTGCTTTCTCTACATTATCCTCTATACGTTTTAATCCTAAATTTAAACCTTGTTTATGAGTCGGTAATAAAATAATAGCAGGCACAACTTGAGAATCATAATGGCGAATTGTATCTAATATCATTGAAGCAATGTCTTCAGTGATATAAATGACACCATAATCAGATTGAGCTAATTTTCTTAGAGTATTTGTAGCTTCTTGTTCTTGATAGGCAGGAAATATATCAAATCCAATCATGCTAAAGGGTAAAATAATATCATAGCTACCAATTATGCCAATTTTATACTTATTAGCTTCCATAATGCGGGCGTATCCTTTCTTTTATTGATTCAAAAGGAATTGTATTTTGAAGAGCTGATATGATCATTCTAAGATTCTTAACTTCAAACTCACATCCCAATAAATATCTAGCAAGAACTAACGGCCCATCTACATTATACCTTCCTTGATCTAAAGTTTTATACAATAGTAAATCACATAAAAATTCTAACTCAGAAGATGAAATTGTTGCGTCCTGCATCTTCAATTCGTAAGTTGAAAAGATTGAATCTAAGCTTAGATTTATTTTATTGAACCACACAAATATTTCTTGATTTTCTACAATGTATATAAATTCTTTAGCAGAAATACTTCCTTCATCTGAAAGTAATTGTAAAATATCCCCATGACTCTTATTTTGAGATAAACCACGTTTTACAGTAATAATATTATAAAAGTCAATCATTGCAACAATAACCTGAGACAGCACCCCACCTAACTCATTAGATAAAAGTTTCAGATGTTTAAAATATGCTAGATCAGCTCCGACATCAAGTACACGAATATTATTAAAAGTTTCATACTCATTCCAAATTGATTCTACTTCATGAACCATAAAATCAGGAAGTGTATCTGAATGTAAGGAAGAAACTAAATGTTTTAAACTTTCTATATCAAAAATCCCTATTGGAATTAATAATTTAGAAAAATCTTTCTTAATTGCCGCCTTAGATT
Source organism: Streptococcus mitis (assembly GCF_001074635.1). Classification (GTDB taxonomy): domain Bacteria; phylum Bacillota; class Bacilli; order Lactobacillales; family Streptococcaceae; genus Streptococcus; species Streptococcus mitis_E. The sequence goes on along the minus strand of NZ_JUQO01000192.1, from coordinate 30,728 downwards.
TTAATAAAACTTTGATATTATGATAAACATATCGTAAAGCAAATAAAGTCACAATTTTATCAGACGGACTTTCAGCATAGGCCCATCTATAATCATTGACTAATTTTGTCATTAGCGAAATCTCTGTCTGACTAGGATTTTCTAAAACGTCAATCGATAAATGATAGGGAGTTGCTTCTAAGATAAATGCCAATGTCTCCGTATCTTTGGATTGTATAATTTTTTGAAATTTTTCTTCTGTAATAAAATCGTTTTCTTTTACCGAAATCGTCGTATTTATTTTTGAAAAAAGATTAGTATCCATAAAATACCTTTCTAATTTTATTGGAATACTCCAAATTTCTAAGAAGGATTAACCAATTTCATCCTTAATTGATAAAAATTTGATTTGCGATACTTGAACTTTCTTCCTTAGAAATCGAACCAATTAATGTTTTATACAAATAGTTATCATCAATTTTACCTATTGAAATAAGTAAGCCTGATTCATTTGAGATAGGCTGTTCACTAAATAAATGATTTGGAAAAGAGAATTTCAATTTCTCTAATTGTTCCAAATTGAATTTAGCTAAAGTCCGCTCCCCAAAAGTTACTATGACCTCTTGTTGTGAATATCGTTCCAGAATTCGATAGATGAACTCCATTTCTTTATCTGCATTCCAAGATTCCATTTCTATTAAAGCAGATTGAAAAAGTTCTTTTAATATTTTCTGTTTTGATACTAACGTTGATTGGCGTTCCTTATTTTTTAATTGTTGAAAAATTATTTGATATTTCTGCTGTAAATCTTTTAACTTTCGTTCATGTTCAGCTTCTTTTTTCTTTACAATGACCGACTTTTGCATTTCAAATTCATCATCAATCTTCTTTTTGGAATCCAATAATTTCATACGCCCTTTTTCATGAGCTTGTTCAATAACAGATTCTCGTAAGTTTTCTAAATTGCTCATTTAGACACCTCCTTTGAATAGCAAATTAATTTCTTATACACGAAGGGTCAAAATGAATGATACGACAAAGGCAAGAATTGCATAGGTTTCTACCATGGCAGCCAAAATTGCTCCCTTCATGAATTCTTTTGGTCTTTTAGCCAAGATTTGCATTCCCGCTACTGCTACATTTCCTTGATGCTTAGCCGAAAAGTATCCTACAATAGCAATTGGAAGAGCTACAAAGAAATAAGCAACGCCTTTTTCCAAAGGAAGTTCTGGAGTTAATTGCAACCAAATCAAAATTCCAATAACAAAACCATATAATCCTTGTGTTCCGGGCAGTAGTTGCAATATCAAAGCTGAGGCAAATTTTTCTGGCTGTTCTTTCAGTAAAGCTGCGGCAGATTGCCCAGCCTTACCAACTCCATAAGCAGACCCCATACCGCTTAATCCAACCGCCAATACAATTCCCAATGCAGCGAAGAAAGCTCCTCCATAGGTTGAAAAATAAGTTGCTAAATGTTCCATTATATATATCCTCCATTAATTCTTTGTAATAACCTTAATATATTTCTCAGAAGCCTTCAAAGGTTGAAATGGTTTTCCTCCACCCTCATAAAACTTACCAAAAAATTCAACAAATATCAGACGTGCTCCATGAACATATCCTGATAGTAACGATAGAAAAATATTGATCGCATGTAAAAGAATGAATAATACTAATCCAATTGTCAGTTTAGCCAATGTCCCCGGAAACAAACCAACAATTAAATTGAAAGCTGATGCTATACTTGCTCCAGATAATCCTAATGCCATCAATCGAGTGAAACTAACTAAATCACCTATATAAGATGAAATATTATATAGATTAAACAATCCTGATCCAATACCTGACAAGCTTTTGGCTTGAATAATAGAAACAATCAAAATCCCCACAGCATTAAAAATAGATACCCATTTCCCTAATACAAATAACGGTCTAATATCAGGCATCAACATTCCGACAGCAATAAATAACAAGCCAAGCAGAATAACACACCACGCAAATCCTGAATTATATGCTTCTGCATATTTCTTCATTCTTACTTTTTGTAGTCCTGAAGCTAACAAACCTACAAATACTGTAATAAATCCAAACACAACTGACACTACTAATATAGTCATGACATCCGAGGTTGTAGATATCAGATGAAATGGCAACTCATATCCAAAAAATGAGCCATAGATTCCACCCCAAATTGCAACGGCTACCCCTAATATATTAAAGAATTTTAAAAATCTCTTAGTTACTGAAGGTAGATGAAAAATTTTTAATGCTAACATTGTTCCTAAAAACAATAGTAAACCATAGCCTAAATCAGCAACCATCATTCCAAAAAATGTAAAGTAAAATGGTGCTAATACAGGTGTAGGATCTTTCTCATAATATTTGGGCAGAGCATACATTTCTGTCAATAATTCAAATGGTTCAATTAAAGAGTGATTCGTTAATTTGATAGGTATTTCATCTTGATTATCCGACAATGTTTCCGATTCATAAATATAAATAGAATGTCCAAAACGCTCATCCATAACTTTTATAAAATATAAAATACGAGTTTCTTCTATCCATCCTTCTAATGCAACTAGATGCGGAGTGCTCAAAAGGTTATTCTTAGAGATTTGACGAGCATAGAAAGATAAAATATAGTCAATTTGCCATTGTAAATCTATCAAATTTTTCTTTGAATCTTGCAACGATGCGATAATATTCTCTTTTTCAGTTATTAACTGCATGTTTTCTTGATCCAAATCTACTACTCGCTGCTTCGGTAATTCTTTTCTAGAATAATCAAATGGTTCAAATAAGTATTCATCAAAATCAATAGAGCAACTGGACTGATAGAAAACAACAACACCGTACTCTCTATCATTAGAAAATATTTCTTGAACTTCAATATTGTTTTCTAAAAAATTATTGTATAAGCTATTATCTACAGTCCTTGGAATTGTTCCGACTTTTCCTCTACAGAAAGAAAATTGTTCTAAATGCGCAGGAACAATTTCTAATTTTTCCCACTTTATTAATCTCTCTATTTCCTCATTATTACTTTGAATGTTTCTTTCTAATTCATGAACTCTGTTTATTTGATCATTCACTTTTTTAAGAACACCTTCAGCAACATTAGCTTTACCAAATTTTTCTAATTCTTCATAAGAGGTTGTTATCGGAGGTTGCTGTAATAACTTAAACGTGTTTTCTTTCGGTAGGTATTCTTGTAATTTCTCTACAGTTGCTTCCAAATGTTGTTGTTTATTCATCAAATAAGTCAAGGCATCATTTCCTTCAATAACCCCATGATTGGAATTAGAAGTATGAGAAATTTGAATAGTTGGAAATACAACCTCATCTTTTTCTAGAGCTTCTGACCAGTTATCCTGAACCTTTAAATCACGGAACTGCACTGACTCTAGTTCCTGAATAGTTTTTAAAACATCATCAAGACTACTCTTAGTAAATAGTAGAGAAATTCTTTTCATCTGACTAATAGCCATATTTTTCTACCACCCTACCAATAATTTTTTCTACAAATTCTCCTCTCCTACTTGATGAAATATACTGAATCTTTGCATCATTTTCCTTGATTGTTTTATTAACCTCATCAATGAGGTTCTGTTGTTTCATTTCTAAATTGCTTTCTATTGAAATTAATTCTTCGTGACTTTTTTCATCATAACTTTTTTCTAGTTTTTCCAATTCTTTTTGGGAGACAGCTTTATACGTATAAATCTCATTATCATATGATTTTATAATATCGGTTGCAACATTCTCAATATCTTGCATTGTCGAAAATACAGAGTTAGTCATTGTGACACCTCCTTATCTTTCACACTATTTATTAGAAATTCTATCTAAGAAATTTTTTACAGCACCTATACGACCAGCTTCATTTCCTAATGTAGCTGCCACAACATTTTTAGGCAAAAACCTATTATCCATTACATTTTTAGCTAAAGAACTTTGAATTTCAGGTAACAAAATATCCTTTTTAGCCAGAATCCCACCTCCTAATATGAGAATTTCTGGATTAAGTAGATAAGAAATAGCTAATAAACCTTTTGTTAGATTTTCTACAAAAATTTCAAAAGTTTCTTTAGCGATTTTATCTCCAGAACTTAAATCAGTAAAGAAAGTACGTCCAGTTTGATTAGTTTTCAAGCTCTTCTTTTGATATAAATGAATCAATGCGGTTGTTGAGGCTTTGCTTTGCCAATCCGAATTACCTATAGGAATATAGCCTACTTCACCAGCAGTATAGTTAAATCCGTTAACAATTTGTCCATTGACAATAATACTGCCTCCTATACCTGTTCCAATAGTAACCATTACTACATTTTTCTTATCTTTGGCTTGTCCCTTCCACAATTCACCTAATGCAGCACAATTAACATCATTTTCAACAAAAGTAGACAACCCAAAACGTTTTTCTATTTCGGAAGTAAAGTTTACTCCGATATACCCTGGTATTGTATAGCCTGCATAGATGATTTCTCCTGTATTAGCATTAACAACTCCAGCAGTGGAAATCCCAACACCATCAATAGAATAATTTAAAATATACTCACCAATTAAATCACAGACCTGATTTAATATCTGGTTCATTCCCAAATCATAGTCAATAATTGTTTCTATCTCTTTGAACTGATTTAAACTCGTTCCAAAATCGTCGTATAAATCTGCCTTAATTGTTGTTCCGCCAATATCGATCCCTATAATCTTCATTTCATCACTCCCACATTTTTGATCTCATTACTTTTTGATAAAAAATGGGACTGGGCATTATCCCAGTCCCATCTCTATTTCTTTATTCAATGAGTTGTATCACAGAACTTTAGAAATTATATAATGACAAGAATTTACTATTCTGTTTGACAATAGTTAAGCATTTGTGATTTCTGAAAGACTTACTTTTCGATCTTCTTTAACTGATAAAGTACATGCATCAGCGGTAGCGATTGATTCTAAAGCAGCTACACCATTGAGAAGTTTTTCATATTCTTCTGTAATTTCTCCACCTTTAATGATGTCATGTAGATATTCCATTTCTTTATCAATACATGTTTGTAACCATAATGGGCAACGTACTCCTGGTTTACCGTACGCAATTGCTCCATCCATACCACGACCGGTATAGATAGCTGTACGGTCATCATCTTCCTCTTGAGTTTCATGTACTAAGAAGTGTGATTCTCCTTCACCTTTAACACGAAGAGTACCTCCAGTATTGAATAAGTCAAGTTTGATAGCTCCTTCAGTTCCTTGAATCAAGACGTAGTGTTCACCCCAACGGAAAGCATTACCATATTCCAAAACAGCATAACGATCATCAGAGTATTCTAGGTTTACAATGAGCATATCATCTTCATCACCAAAGTTTTCACCTTTATGATATACATTACCTCCTACCATTGTCGCTTTTTCAGGAAGTCCTCCCATGATGAACTGAATGCAATCTAATTCATGAATATGGTGGTACAAATGTCCTCCAGATTGAGAACGAAGTTTCTTCCATGATACAGTTGGTTGTTGTTCTTCCCAACCTGTACGAGCGGCATGGCAATAAAGAACTTTACCGATTTTACCTTGAGTAATCAATTCTTTAGCATGGTGTACACCATTAAAGAAGTTCATGATGTGACCAGCCATAAAGATAACATTATTTTCTTTACATGCGTCAACCATGGCTTTACAATCTTCATAAGACAATGCAATTGGCTTTTCACAAAATACGTGTTTGCCATGTTGAGCAGCTTTCACAACAGGTTCACGGTGAAGATAGCTAGGTGAAGCTACAATCACACAATCAATATCTTCACGTGCTACAAGTTCATCTAAACTTGCACAAACATCTGATCCCAACTCTTGAGCAACCTCTTCTCCATGATTTGGGTCAAATACCGCAACCACTTTTGCATCTTCAATTTTGTTCATTGAGCGAGCCAAATCAGCTCCAAAATATCCAGCTCCAACAATACCGTAATTTACCATAATTTTTATCCTCTTTCAATATATTTAAATTTCAGCTTTAATTCTTTTTCAAATCTTCAATCTTAAATGTTATATATGGTACAACATTTTTCATATGAAGTTCATTACGAGACCATGAATCAAATTTTTCAAACATCAATCCAATTTCATGATTTGGTAACTCTGTCAATGTTGAATATGAGTATCCATAGTTACTATAATCAACATCGTGATGATAACGCCAATCAATTGTATTATCATCATTAATTAGACCAATCGAAATTTGTCCGTGTTTACGACCATTTGTGGAGTTTGGAGTACTTAAAATGACAGCCTTTTTACCATCAATCAATTGACTATAATTGATGATTGATAATTGTGTTCCATAACTTGGATTTGAAACAAATTTCAAATATTCCGGCGCACTCCAAGTAGTACCTGCGTCTTTACTTGTTAAATATGCAATTTTACCATTATTTGTACGCATGTATGCTTGAATTACTCCTGGACTCAATTCTACAAATTGTGCTTCTGCTGACCAACTAGAAGGAAGTGGCACAACTTTAACTTTCCAAGACGCTCCATTATCGTCACTATAAATGAATGCAGACTCTTTACCAGTGTAAGACGGAATAAGAATACGTCCGGTTGAGCTTTCAATGATTCCACGTCCAGGACCCAAATAAGGCGCATTCCGATTAAGTCCCATTATAGGAGGTAATAAAGTTGGTGCAGACCAAGATTCGCCATGATCATTGCTAGAAATATATGCAATATAGTTCGTTGGCACTACTTTGAATAATGCATCTTTGTAGAAGATATTCATATGGACTTTAGTCCCATTACGATATTCAGTCTTTTTATTATTTTCAAATGAAACCGAATATTGCTCTACCGTCAAATAATTACCATTTTGTTTAATACCGAAATTTTTATCTACTGAAAATTCAGTTGGTCTGTTGGTACGATCGTCGTATACAGTACCATTCTCACGAATAGTATAATTATAATCAGTATCACCTTGTTTCTTTAATTTAAGGTAATAATTACCATCAATTTGTTTATAACCTGAATCTTTTCTAGTAGCTTCTCTAAAACTTACTCCAGCAGGCATAACATCAGCAAACATGAGTACTTGTTTATTATTTTTTTCAACAATAACAGAGTCAATATAGGTTGCACCACCGCTGATTTGTAAGTCACGTCCACCAACATCACGAGGCCATTCTAATGGTACTGGCGCAAAATCATCGAATGCCAATGTTAATTTTGGTTTAGTCCATGTCTTACCATTATCATCACTATAACTTGTAGCAATATTAATTTTATTCAAGAAATCATGAGTTCCACCGTAACGAGCGTCAATGCTTGAAAAAACCCGACCATTGCTAAAAGTATACAGAACTGGAATACGGAAATAGTTAGAACCTGTTGTATCATTAGCCGTATAAATTAAATGTCCAGTAACAGCGTTTGTTGTCATCTTTTTAACAGTTTCTTCATCCAATGCACTATTAAAGAATTTGATATTTTCTAGTGTTCCGTTAAAACCAAACGCCGTTTTTCCTGCACGTTTCACTCCCCCAAGCATATAGTAATCAATACCTTTAATATCCTTGAGGCTTAGGAAGTTATCCACTTTCTTTTCTACTACTTTTGTACCATTAGCATATAAAGAATATGTTTTTTTGACTGAATCTGCTACTACTGCAACAGTGTTAGTCACAGCCTCTTGTTTGTACTTACCCCAAACTGAAGCAGGTCTGGATACTAGGTGATTTTTATTGGAAGAAGTATCACGCGCTTCCATTCCCAATTCACCATTGTCTCTAAGGAACACATCTACATAACTATTTTGTTGACCGGGTTTAGAATTAGATATTCCAAACAAAGCTTGTAAACCTTTCTCACTAGACTGATTGTACTTAATCACTACAGTAAAGTCACCGCTAGTAAGTTTATCCTTTAACTCATTAGTAACATTTTCACCGCCCCCTGTTAAAGTAACATTATTTTTTTCTAAGACAGGAGTTTCTTCCGCTGTAGAAGATGGATCCTTAACAGTAGTTTCGACTGTTCGAGGTTGTACAGTAACTTCCGAAGAATTATCCGATTTAGGTTGTACTCCCGAAATCGCATCCGCTGTGGAAGATTGATCCTTAACAGTAGTTTCAACTGTTCGAGGTTGTACAGTAACTTCCGAAGAGTTACCCGATTTATGTTGTACTTCCGAAATCGAAGTCGTTGGTGAAACAGGTTGCACCAACTCTGGTGTTGATACTTCAGAAGTTTCAGTCTCCTGAGCTGCAACTGAGTTAGCAACAAATGCTGATAATACCACTACAGTACCTAAGGTTACATATTGTTTAATATTTTTTTTCATTTTATTTTTCCTCATTTAAAACTTTGATAACAAGTTTTTTAACAGTTTCATCATTGCAATGAATCTTTGGTTGGTGAAGATCTTCTTCAAAAGTCACCAACATATTCCCTGGAAGCAATTCAACAATTTGATAGTCTTTGCTATCGTAAAAAGCAATATCCTTCTCTTCGCTAAAAGGTACACGTGACTGAGCACGAACTGGGGAAGTTACTGCCATTTTTTCTGTATTTTCAACAACAATATGAATATCTAAATATTTCTTATGAGTTTCAAAAATATCTCCAGGAACTCCATCAGCTAGATAAGTCATACAATTTGCAAAAACATTTTCCCCGTCAATATCAATTTTTCCATCAACTAAATCTGTCAAATTTGTATTTTCTAAAAAATCACAGACTTTTGAAAAATGTTTATTGACAGAAGCATATCGTCTAAAATCAGATTGTTCAGAAATAATCATATTATTTTCTCTTTTCTATTAGTGACTAGTGACGAACTTCCCAACTTGAATCCGCTTTAATTTCTGAAATATCATGAATCGTTGTATATTTAGGTGCAGATACTTTATTTTCAGTAAGAACAGATACAATATAACCTGACACTACTGATACAGAAATTGAAATCAATGAATATGCCCAGTAGCTAACAGCTGTTGGAGGAAGGAAGTATTTAATAAATACCATAACGATGGTTGATACAATCAGCGCTGCATAAGCACCTTGTTTATTTGCTTTTTTAGAAACAAAACCAAGAATGAATACACCACCAAGTAGACCAAGTACAAGTCCCATGAAACTATTGAACCATTCGTATGCAGATTTAATATCTGAATGAGCCATGATAATGGAAACAACAATTGAGAATAAACCTACTGCTAGAGATACGAATTGTGCAATTTTCGTACGACGATCGTCTGACATATTTTTAGAAATGACATCTTGAATATCCAATGTCCATGAAGTTGCAACAGAGTTCAAACCTGTTGAAATAGTTGATTGAGCTGCTGCATAAATCGCTGCCAAGATCAAACCTGTGACACCTACTGGTAACTGGTATGCAATAAAGTACATAAAGATTTGGTCTTGAGGGATATTGCTAGCTGCACTACCTGCATTTTGTACTTGATAGAATACGTACAAGCCTGTACCGATCAAGTAAAAGACTGTTGCAGTTGCAAGTGACAAGACACCATTTGTGAACAACATTTTATTAAGTTTCTTAATATTTTGTGTTGTAGTAAAACGTTGAACCAAATCTTGAGATGAAGCATAGGAAGACAAGATTGTAAAGCCTGAACCCATCACAATTAAGAAGATGGAGTTTGAAAGCAAGTTAGGATCGAAAAGTTTTTCATTTGCAGCAAGGAATTTCCCGTTTGCTAATGTTTCTGCTACTGCACCAAAGCCACCTTTAATATTAGCCATCAGTACAAATAAAGCTACAACGACACCACTAATCAGAACCACACCTTGAATAAAGTCTGTCCATAATACGGATTTTAGACCACCAGTATAAGAATAAACAATTGCAATTGCACCCATCAAAATAATCAAAATATTGATGTCAATTCCTGTCAATACTGATAAACCAGCTGATGGGAGGTACATAATGATAGACATACGTCCCAATTGATAAATAATAAACAAGAGTGCTGAAATAATACGAAGTGCTTTAGAATTAAAACGTTTATCCAAGTAATCATATGCCGTATCGATGTCTATCCGTGCAAAGATAGGTAAGATAAAACGAATTGTCAGTGGAATAGCTACAACCATCCCTAATTGAGCAAACCATAAAATCCAGCTACCTGCATAAGAGTTACCAGCGAGTCCTAAGAAGGAAATCGGACTGAGCATTGTGGCAAAAATGGATACCGAAGTAACATACCAAGGAACCGAACCATCTCCTTTAAAGAACTCTTTTCCTTTCATCTCTTTTTTAGAGAAATAGATACCCGCAACCAACACCGCAAGTAAATAAACAATCAAGATAATTAAGTCAATTATTGTAAATCCTGTTGTGCCCATAACATATCTCCATATTGATTTTATTTATTATAAAAATTCTTTTCGTGCTTGTTGAATAAGTTTTGCTGCTTGTTTTGCAACTTCCAAGTCACCTTCTGCCAATGCTTCTAAGGGTTGACGAACAGAACCTAAATCAAGTTTTTCATTTAGACGCAAAACCTCTTTTGCTACAGCATACATATTTGCCTTACCTGATACCATCTTATAGATAACTTCATTGATAGCATATTGAAGTTTTTTAGCAGTATCTAAATCTCGTTCTTGAATCAAACTTTCCAATTTCAAGAACAAATCTGGCATAACGCCATAAGTACCACCAATACCAGCTTCTGCTCCCATCAAGCGACCACCAAGATATTGTTCATCTGGACCATTAAATACAATGTAATCTTCTCCACCTGCAGCTACAAACATTTGAATATCTTGTACAGGCATAGAAGAATTTTTAACTCCAATCACACGAGGATTTTGACGCATTGTTGCATACAAACTACCAGTCAACGCAACCCCTGCCAATTGTGGAATATTATAAATGATAAAATCTGTATTTGGCGCAGCTTCACTCATTGCATTCCAATATGCTGCGATTGAATATTCTGGCAATTTGAAGTAAATAGGTGGGATAGCAGCAATAGCATCGACTCCAACACTTTCTGAATGTTTTGCCAATTCAATACTATCTTTCGTGTTATTACATGCAACATGGTTGATAACTGTTAATTTACCTTTAGCAACTTCCATAACAGCTTCAATAATTTGTTTACGATCTTCTACACTTTGGTAAATACATTCACCTGAAGAACCATTTACATAGATACCTTTTACACCTTTGTCAATGAAATATTGCACCAGAGATTTTACACGTTCTTGGCTAATTTCACCATTTTCATCATAGCAAGCATAAAATGCAGGAATAACGCCTTTGTATTTAGTTAAATCTTTCATCAGATTTCTCCTTTATATTGTTTTTTATTTGATGACATTAATAAATCGCTGAGCAATTTCTTTTGGACGTGTAATCGCTCCACCAATGACAACACTGGTAACACCTAAACTATAAGCTTTTTTTAATTGTTCTGGATAATGAATTTTTCCTTCGGCAATTACCGGAATATTAAAATCAGCCAATTTTTTCATTAGTTCAAAATCAGGCTCATCTGATTGTACACTTGTACTTGTGTACCCTGATAATGTTGTACCAACAAAATCAACGCCTGATTTAAATGCATAGAGACCTTCATCAAAATTACTTACATCCGCCATCAACAATTGATTAGGATATTTTTCTTTTATTTTTTTGATAAATTCACTGACAACTAAGCCATCATATCTTGGTCTTAAAGTTGCATCAAATGCAATAACTGTTGTTCCGCATTCTACAAGTTCATCTACTTCTTTCATCGTAGCAGTAATATATGGTTCTTGAGGTGGATAATCTCTTTTGATAATTCCAATTATTGGTAAATCTACTACTTTCTGAATTGCTTTAATATCACGCACAGAATTTGCGCGAATGCCCACTGCTCCTGCCTCTAAAGCTGCTTTAGCCATAAAAGGCATCAAGCTAAATTCTTCATTATAAAGGGGTTCACCGGGTAAAGCTTGACAAGAAACAATGACTCCACCATGGACTTGACTTATAAATTTTTCTTTAGTCCAAATTTGGCTCATTTTATTATTCCTCCTTATGGATAATAGTTTGATTGTAATAATATTGTCTCTCTGGACTTTCCAGATAATGAGAGAATAAGCAGTCTGTAATTAAAAGTATTGGAAACTGAGGTGATATGCGATTGCCATACGAGAGATGATTGATCGAAGCTAATAACAATAATTCATCAAAGAAACAATCTTCTTCGTCAAAATTTCTTGTAGTCATTAAAACTGTTTTAGCGCCTTTATCCGCAGCTTTTTGAAGACCTTCTAGTACAATATCAGTTTGACCTGAAATAGATGCTCCAATGACGAGGCAATTTTCATTAAGTAATAAGCTATTCCACAAAATCATATCCTCGTCTGATAATACTTCACCAATGACTCCGAGACGCATAAATCTCATCTTCATTTCTTGTAAAGCAAGAACAGAACTTCCTTCACCATAAAGATATACACGCTCAGCAGTTTCTATCATCTCAGCAATACGCTCAAGTTGAACTTCATCAAGAACCGTGTAAGTTTTTCTCAACATTTCTTCATAGTCAGATAAAACTTTTTCTGTAGCCTCTGTATACAATGCTAACTTTTCTTTCTCACGAATCATCTCTTGGTATTTGAAAATGAATTGTCTAAAACCTTTAAAACCACATTTTTTCGCAAATCGAGTCAATGTTGCTTTGGATACATTAAGGCTTTCGCACAATGCCTCACATGAATAATTATTAAGAGGTTGCTGTTTTAAGAAGAATTTAGCAATGTCTTTTTCAGCATATGCCATATTTGGTAAGTTAGCTTCTATCATTGGAATTAGTTCTTTTTGTAGTAACATATGAGCTCCTTTGTTAAAGTAAACGTTTACATTCTTTATTCTAACACTTATTTTTTTTTTTTTCAATATTTTTCATGATTTAGAAACTAGTTTCCAATTTCTTTCATTTCATAACAGAACAACAAATATAAAGATATAACATTTTTTTATTCTTTATATTTGTATTTTATGCCTTTCAAGAACATTTATCGACGTCGATATGCTCATATATACATGTTTTATTAATTTATATTTTTATTTTATTATTTCTTTCGGAATTTCTATACAACATTTTATTTCTAAAAAAATAGAAAAAATGTTCCTAGTTTCTTTATTTTATACTGTTAATACATTTTTGTTTCCGAATTAAAAATAATCCTATAAAAACTACTGATTTATGAGATAAATCAGATCACCTATTTTAAAAAAGCAGCAAACTATAAACTAGTAGGTTCCACACCAAATGTAGTCCCATACTTCCCCATAAGTCCGATTTGTAGCGTACAAGCCCTAAAAACATCCCAAGTGAAACATATAAACACCAAGCTAGAATGGTTCCTGGATGATGTGCTAACGCAAATAAAACACTTGTCAAAGCAACTCTGATATCTAATTTTCTGACCAAGTTCCATAAAATTTCTCGATACAGAAATTCTTCAACCATACTCGCATTGATTAAGAACCATAAAAATGAAAACCAAGGAATTTGATGTTGAAGGCCAATTAAGTTTGCTTGATTCGTAGTTCCTTGAGCATGAATCAGACTAAAACATAGACTTATAATTAGTAGGCTAACGAATCCAATACCAAGCCATTTTATCCTAGATTTCATATTGACCTTGACCACTTGTTTTCGTTGACCATACATCCATAAAAAAGAAATGAGTGATGCACCATAGAGAATCTGTAGTATAGTTAACTCACCGATACAAAGAAATTTCAGTAAGTATAGAGATACCAATAGGACATTTACTTGTTGGAATATATAAACTGGAATTATTCTTTTCATAGTTACCTCCGAAATAAATCTTCATAATCTAAATCTAATACCTGCACAATCCTTTCTACCCATGGACTTTGAGGCATTCGTTGTTCCATCTTATAGTGGCGAATCTTTTGATACAAACGATTCAATTCACTTGGATAGTGAAACTCTCCCGCAAACATTTTTCTGGTTAACTCAATCCAGCTGATATTTCTTTCAGCCAAAATAATGGACAAGTTCTCCCAAAATCGTTCAGCCATATTGCTTCTCCTTTAGTTAGATAAATAATGTGTTTGTGCCATGTAAATCAATTGTTTCGTATCTCTTGGCAATAAAGCTCTAGCCTCCTCTAGATTCAGATTTGGATAAACCCTCTTATTTGAAACCGCAAGAGGAAGTCTAATAGTTAGTTCAGGATTTTTTAATATCATTTCAATGAAATCTGTTAATTTTAGATTGTCACGGTTCTTAAATCGTAATAAATTAGGAGATAAAAACTCAAAACAATCTGAAGAATAGCTCATCATCTCAATTAATTTATCCTTTGTCATTTCAGAAACTGAATGACAAGATACCTCGATGCCATAGTTTTGGAAAAAGTCTAAAAGAAGTTGATTTCTTTGGCTATTTTTACTTAGATAGAGATCAATCATGGGAGACCTCCCAAAGATTCGGTTCCATTTGATATTCTGAGACTATTAAGGAATCTAATAAATTTGCGAAGTTAATTGGTTTCTTGTCTTCATCATAAGCTTTTACAGTTACTTGGGTTGTAAGTATTCCCTCTTTTCCCTCGGCTCGATAGCCTTGTCCATATAAAACAAAAACAAGATTCTGATGATCATCTACAAAGGCATCAGCTCCGTTCTTTATATCCTGACTTTCAAGGAATTCCATAATGTTTTGAAGATAGGATTCGTAAAATAGGGGGTAGTTGTGTTTTTTATGGTAATCATCTAAAAATGTCACCTCAAACTCACATGGATAATTGGGCATCAAAAATATTTGTTCATCCAGCTGTTTGATTTCTGCGTCATGTAATTCTGTTTCTAATTCATCACAATCTAGTATTGATTCTTTATTTAATGCTTTCATCTTTTTCCTCTATTTCTTTTAATTTTTTTGCGATTGCGGCAATCACAGGAACGGTTACACTATTACCAGCTTGTTTATAGAGCTGACTATTACTAGAGACTTTTCTAGCAGCTTCAAAAGCCCAATCAGGAAAGCCCTGCAGTCTAAAACACTCTTTAGGAGTGATTCGTCGTATTCTCAAACGGTAAAATTCCCCTTCAATTAAGACACCAGCTACTTGGTAAACTTGTTTATCTTCTCCTTCATAGCTAGCCACTACTACTCCCATTTGCCCACTAGTTGTTAACGTATTCGCTATACCTTTTCCAACTCTACCACGACGATACTGAGAACTTGGTCTTTCTAAATTGATTGAATCTCCTATTTCTGCTTGAGCATATCCTTTTTTCGTTGCCTCTCGGACTTTTAGAAATTTGATTGGTTCTGGAATCAGTATTTTGGGGATTTTATCTCCACCTTGCATCGTAGTCAGTGTTGGAGATAAGCCCTCACTTCCATAGACGCGACCGGTCTCCTTAAAGCTAGTTGGTAAATCTCCAACAACGACAATACCATGGCGATCCTGAGTATTTAAAGTAAACATTGGCTCTTGATTATCCTTGAAACGTCTACCATTTTGTCTTTTTTCTAATCTGTCTGGTGTCATACAAGGAATCGCAACTTTAAATCCTTCTCCTTTTCCACGAACTAAGGTTGGTGCAAGACCTTCTGAATAATAGACTTTACCACTCATTCCATTTTTTGATGGATTCAAATTCCCTAATATTTTTAAAGTCTCAGAGTTAGTTGCTTGACCTTCTCGTCTGAAAGGAAATAGGAGTCTGGTACCTCTCTTTCTAGAATGTCCGATAATAAACACCCTCTCTCTGTTTTGGGGAACGCCAAAATCCTTACTGTTAAGCACCTGCCACTCAACATCAAACCCCAATTCATCAAGCGTGGTAAGGATTGTGGTGAACGTCCGTCCCTTATCGTGATTGAGTAGGCCTTTAACATTTTCAAGAAAAAGAAAACGTGGTTGGATTTGTTTGGCCGCTCGAGCAATTTCAAAGAATAAAGTGCCTCTAGTATCTTCAAATCCCAATCGTCTTCCTGCGATTGAAAATGCTTGACAAGGGAATCCCCCACAGATGACATCGACCTTCCCTCTAAGTTTTTTAAATTCGTCATCTGAAACATCTCGTATGTCATGAAATTCAATTTCTCCTTCCGTTTGAAAAATGGACTTATAAGATTCTCTAGCAAATTTATCAATCTCACAAAATCCAATACACTCGTGTCCGACACTTTCCATTCCAAGTCGAAAACCACCGATACCTGAAAATAAATCAATAAATTTCATTTCTTTATCACCCCTTTCTGATCGACTATCAATGTCCAAAGTGTCACACCACTTGAAATGACAATGAGCATAACTAATATCCACTCGATTGGCGACATTTTAACCACCTCCTTTTCTAACACGGTTATTCCAAACGGAATATAGGCCATTAAACACAAATTCAGCTAAAACTTCCGCACGTCTAACAAAGTGAACATTATCTAGAGCATACTGATAGATTCTCTCAAAATCAGTCATAGCAATTTCACTGGCTGTTTCAGAAAAACCCTCTCGTCTAAATTGATCTTGTACCAATCCCCAAATATAATCTCGATCATATTTTGTGACCTTTTCTACTTTTCTTCTCAAGATAGGTTGAGTATTCCTTTCTTCCTCATCCTCAATAAATAAAGATTCAGTCTCACTATATTTAGTCTCACTAACTTCAGTCTCACTAGGGGCTGAATGTGAGACGGGGGCCGTTTCATTTTCAACCTGCCCTAGTCTTTTTTTAACACTAGGCCTGTTTGAAATACCTACTGGGGTAGAAGACAACTCCCCTAAATAAATCTTATTAGCTAGTCTTCCTTTCTCACTTGAAGACTGTTGAACTTCATCAATTAAGTCATATTCTTTAAGAGTTTTCTTGATGGACAGTAATTTTGACTTCGAACAACCTAACAGCCTCATCAGTTTAGAATTAGAAAATACTAAATAGACTGCTCCTTCTTCATCTATCCAACCACGACTGAGAGATAATTCTAAACGATCTTTTAAAATAGAATAAGCCACCTTTACTTCTAGTTTCATATCCATATATTTCTCATCCTCAAAAAGAATTTTAGGTAATTTATAATACCGTTCTGAAGTTTGGTATTGATTAGCGGTTATTCGTTTCATAGCGCTCCTCCAAGTTCTTTGAGTATTAAATCCCCACTTGATTCCAATCGAACCAAGCCACTTTTTTCTAATTCAGCCATAAGAGAGATGGCTTCAACAATGTCAATTCCCATTTCACGTACTAAAAATGAAATGACAATATAGCGTGATGATTGTAATTCTTTTGTCATTTTTCCTCCTGAAAATAAAAAAAGGAGAACAATATACAATTGTTCTCTCTTTAGATAAATATTTATTGTTGTATTCATTTTTCCGATGCGCAAACGACATCTACAAATACATATACATCTATGTGCCTTTTTAGGACTTTTTTGACGTCAAAATTGCCTTTATCTACAAAGACAAAATGCTTGTAAAATAGCTTAAAATCAAGGATTTTCACCCTTTTTTTCGTTGTAGCAACACTACACACTCCACGTGGTGCGTTTGCGGAAATAAATCTACCGGCTGGACTTTCTTCAACTCGTATCCCAATTCTTGGTAGAGTTTGATATCACGCGCCATAGTAGCGACATTGCAGGAGATATAGGCGATGCGGTCTGCTCCTGTTTTGCTACTTGCTTTGATAAAGCTTTCTGTGAGTCCTTTTCTTGGTGGGTCCACTAGGATAAGACTTGGTTGAATCCCATCTTTGAGCCAATTTTTCATGGCATTTTCAGCTGTGTCACAAACATAGTGGGCATTTGAAATATTGTTCAGCTGAGCATTCTTTTTGCTATTCTCAACCGCTTCTGGAATCACTTCGACACCATAGACTTCCTTGACATGTTTCGCAACAGAAAGACCAATCGTCCCGATACCAGAATAGGCATCAATGACCACATCATCTTCTTTTAATTCAGCAAAGTCAATGGCTGTTTGATAAAGTTTTTCAGCCATTTCAGTATTGACTTGGTAAAAAGCGGGTCCAGCGATTTGGTAGTCATTTCCCAACATCTGGTCAGTGATAAAGTCTTGTCCATAAAGGATGCGCCATTCCTTACCAAAAATCGTATTGGTATTTTGGTCATTGATATTTTGCATAACAGACACAATCTCTGGGAATTGCTTGATTAGTTGTTCAATCAATTGCTCCACACGGAAAACTTTAGGTCGAGTTGTTACCAAAATAACCATGATTTGTCCTGAGTAATGCCCACGACGTACCACAAGGTTTCGAATCAAGCCAGCTTGTTCCTTTTCATCATAAGGTTTCAAATCATAACGGCGGAGCAAGTCACGTAGACCTACTACTACCTCATCAATCACAGGATCTTGGATAAAGAAATCTTCCAGTGGCATGAGATCGTGGGAATTCTTACGGAAAAATCCAGTTTCTAAGACACCATTCACTCGACGAACAGGCACCTGTGCCTTGTTGCGGTACTTGATTGGATTTTCCATACCAAGCGTTTCAGCAACCTCTATATCATCAATTCCAGCAATCTTATATAGACTATCCTTAACTTGCTTGGTTTTAAATTTGAGCTGTTCTGGATAGGCAAGATGACCTAAATCCGCGATTCCTGAACGCAGGTAAGCCAAATCTAGATCTTGATTACGGTGTGGTGATTGGACAAGGTATTCTTCTACTTTTCCAAAACCAATCTTTTTATTGACCTTGAGAACTCGCATGAGAATTTTTTCACTCGGTAAAGCATTCTCTACAAAAAAGACCAAACCATCCACCTTGGCAACTCCTGCTCCTTCATGGGTCAAGTCAACAATTTCAACTTCTACAATATCATTTTTCTTTAACATTCTCTTCTCTTTCTATTGACCGACAAAAAAGACGGCAACGTTACGGTTACCATCTATTATACCATGAAATTTCTTAAGAACCAAAACTCTTGAAGAAGTTGACAATGGCTTGCCAGAGGGAGCTTAGGAAATTACCGCCGTCCTCTAGCGCCTTATCCGCATCAAAGTTAAGGTTAATATTTTTAAAACTGTCGCCAGCTTGTGATACGATGCTTTGTTTAAGGTCATTCAAGGTTTTAGTGAAGTCCGTATTGCTGAGGATATCACTCTTTGAGAGATTCAAAGCAAAATTGATGATGATATTGATCTGGTTTCCTGTTATAACCTGATCAAGTTTGTAATTTTTTAAGGTATCTTCAATGATTTTACGGACATCTTCCTCCGTCAGATTTCCCTTGCTTTCTTTAGCTTTGGCGAGTCCTGACTTGATATCGGCTAGGGCAACATTTAATTTATTAGCATCATAGCCTGACTTGTCCTTGTTTTCAGCATTGATATCTGACAAAGCCTTCAACTCTTCTTGAGCCAAATCTTTATTGGCTTGTGGTACCTTGGCTCCATTAGCCTCTAGCGAATAGTAAATCCCTGCTAAGGCACTCTCACCTGTAACTGGAATAGGGGCTGCTACAGTGATTTTGGCGTGTTCCACTCCCAAGGTTACGGCTGCGTTTCGGTACATATCCTGAGTCACCTTAGTAATGTTTTCTGGTGTTTCAATCTTGACCTCAAGTGGCGACTTGTCACCCAGCTTTTGAATCTTGGCTGATGAATACAATTGTAAACTAGAGTCATTGGCCACATTCATGATTTTAGAATAGATATCAGGTGTCATGGTCTTGAGCTCTTTGGTGTCTGTTGAGGCATTGTAGCCTAGTTTTTTAAGGGTTTGATTTTTTTGATCTTCAGACAATGATGAACCTAGGACATATTCAGGTTGGACATAGGTTTCATCGATAACTTTTTGAACATCTGTTGCTGCATGGACGCTATTCATAGCTGTTACTGCCCACAAGACCGCAGCACTAGTCAGAAAGAGTTTCTTTCTCATAGGGAATTTCCTCCTTTACCTTTCTAGAGTAATATATCTATCTTAAAGAAAACTTATAACAAAAACACCTGGGCTAGCCAGATGTCGAAAAGAGAGTGAAACATTTGATGATGTAAAGGTTGAGTTGCACCTGTCTAGAATAGTAATAGTTTCCTCCATTTACATAGAGTTCGGCACCGTGAAAAATGGAAATAGGGTGAATATAACTATAAGTCTTTCCGGTGGTATTGCCAAGCAAGGGAGCAACAGTATCACGAGAGTACTGTTTGGCCAGAGCCAAGGTATTTTCCTTGCCATTTTGGGCGATAAAATCGATATAGGCAGGTCCAAAATTATAGGCTTGAACAGCTGTCCAGACATCAACACCCTTCTTCTGGGCCAGATAGAGATTATCTGTCAGAGTTTGAACACCTTGCCGAATGCTAGAGGCATTATCATTGATGGTATTGGTGGAACCACTTGCAGACTCACTAGACTGCATGACGTCGCCTTCTTTTCCTTTTGTTTCGGTATAAATCATAGCGAGCACAAGCTCTTCGTTTGCTGGGGTGTCTTTTTCACTCAAGATTTCTCGCACCATGGGTTGATAGGTCATGACTTGCTTGACATCTTGGTGAACGCGGTAAGCTTTATAGCCAGCAAAAAGGAAGACTGCTAGTACAAGCACTCTTCGAATTCGTTTAAACATTATTTACTTTGGATATCCTCGATATTTTTGATTAAGATAGAGTAGGTTCCATTGTCGTTTTGGATAAACTCAACAGATTCGGCGTCTTGATAGACGTTATTGGGAACGATGAGCTCAATTCCATTTGACAAGGAGAGTTTTTGGTTTTCAAATTTTTTAAGCTGGCGACTGGCATCAATTTCATCAAATTGAACAGGCTCTGGTACAGCTTCCTTGACTTGATCAATAAAGCTCAAACGAGCCGTCAGATTATTGTCAAAAAGGTCGTTGGCCAATTTTTCTGGTGACAATTCATTGCTTTCTTCTAAGTTATTGAAAATCGCTGATTTGACCTTAGATTGAAATTGAAAATCATCTGTATTAAAAGATTCAGCAATTCTCTGGGCTGTTTTTTCCAGTTCCTTGATGGATTTCTTAGGAGAAATTTTAGGGGCAACAGCTAGGAGATTTTCTGAAAAATAGTTCAAAAAAGTCCCATTGTACTTGATTCGTTTTTCAATCAGATGGTACTTGCGACTCTGAAGATTGACCACCAAGGCCTCATCAGCACCCGTTCCAAATCCAGGCAAGTTATTCTGAGTCAGCTTGATTGGATTATCAACTTCTCCTCCGAGGTGGGTCAAGGTCTCCCGCAGGGCAATTCGCAAGAAAGCGAAATGTTCCACACCTTCTTTAGAAAATTGCACAAAAATCAAGTCATTGGTCTTTAGATTTTCAGAAATACTGAACTCTTCTTTCCAGAGATTAGCCAGTGTTACTGAAGTCTCCAACAAATCGTCTGTGATGTGATTGAAGAAGGGATTTTCTTCTTCGAAAATCCCAGTCTTAGCTTCATCTGAATACACACGTTCAATTTTCTTACGCAGGTATTCTTCGATTTTTGGAGTGATATTGAGAAACTTATCCGCTAGAAACAGCTCGGTATCATCCGGACTGAACTGGTGAATAATGGCTTTCTTAATATAAATGTCCATAAAAGTTTTAGTCCTCGTATAGTGGGAAGGCATCTGTTAATTCTTTAACTGCACTTCTCACTTCTTCTAAGACAGCTTCATTTTCTGCATTCTTAAGGGTTTTAATGATGAGCTTAGCCACTTTGCGACTTTCTTCTTCACCAAATCCACGTGCAGTAATGGCTGCTGCTCCGATACGAATCCCACTTGTCTTGAATGGTGACAAGGTTTCGTAAGGAATTGAGTTTTTATTTAGGGTAATATTGACTTCATCCAGCAAGTTTTGAGCAACTTTGCCGTTTTCTACAACTTTAGTCACATCCACTAGGAAGAGATGGTTTTCAGTCCCACCAGAAATAATACGGAAATCAGGGTCTTGCAAGAAGACATCTGCCATAGCCTTGCTGTTCTTGATAACATTGGCAGCATATTCCTTGAAGGCTGGATCTAAGACTTCTTTGAAGGCAACAGCCTTCGCAGCAACAACATGCTCCAAAGGACCACCTTGAATACCTGGGAAAATAGCTGAGTTGATTTTCTTAGCTAGGTCCTCATCATTTGTCAAGATCAAACCACCACGAGGTCCACGAAGGGTTTTGTGGGTCGTTGTTGTAGTGATATGAGCATATGGCACTGGACTTGGGTGAAGACCAGCAGCAACCAAACCAGCGATATGGGCCATGTCTACCATGAGCTTCGCCCCAACAGCATCCGCAATTTCACGGAATTTTGAAAAATCGATAATTTGAGAATAGGCTGAAGCACCTGCTACAATCAATTTTGGTTTTACTTCTTGGGCTTGTTTCAAGATAGCATCAAAGTCCAAGAGTTCTGTTTCAGGGTCCACACTATAAGACACAAAGTTATAAGTTTGACCTGAGAAGCTGACAGGAGCTCCGTGAGTCAAGTGTCCACCAGCTGCCAAATCCATCCCCATAACGGTATCACCTGGCTCAATTAAGGCCATGTAAGACGCACAGTTGGCTTGGCTTCCTGAGTGTGGTTGGACATTGGCAAATTTTGCACCGAAAATTTCTTTTGCACGTTCAATAGCTAGACTTTCCACCACGTCTACTACATCTGTTCCACCATAATAACGGCGTCCTGGGTAGCCTTCGGCGTATTTATTCGTCAAGATAGACCCTTGAGCTGCCATAACAGCCTTGGAAACTACGTTTTCCGAAGCAATCAACTCAATGTTGTTTTGTTGGCGTTCTTCTTCTTTGGCAATAGCATTCCATAGATCAGCATCATATGCTTTAAAATCATCTTTATCAAAAATCATAGGTCTTCTCCTTTATTGTGTGACTAGTCCATTAGTTTCATTTTCTTATTAGAAAATCAAACTAAAAGATGCGAATAAACCGTTTCTGCACTTTATCACAAGTATAACCAACTTTTTCATAAAATGCATGAGCACCCAGACGATGATCGGCAGAGTTTAAGCGGATAAACCCATAATCACGTCTTTTTGCTTCTTCTTCCAACCCTTGTAATAATCTTTTACCAATACCTTGACCTTGCGCTTGAGGTGAAACTGCTAAGGCTAAAATATTAAATCCTGCTTTAGAATAAAGTGATTCATAGACCTCAGCGTGGACATATCCAAGCAAGGCATGACTAGCTTCATCCTCATAGCCAAGTAGAAAATGATGTGAATCCTGAGATAATCTAGCTAGTTGGCTAGACGTTTCCTCTGAACTAAAAGAATAGCCCAAAGCCTCTTGGTTGATGTCACATATAGCTTTCACATCTGTTTCTTGCAAATCTCTTAGCATTTTAAGCCTCCTCAAAAGAAATCTCTGGCAACCGAGCAAGAATATCTTCTCGCTTAATGGCCCCTTGGCGTAAGATTTTCACCTTGTCTCCCGACAAATCCAAAATAGTTGAATCCTGTCCCGTTAGAAAAGCATCGTCTTCCAGCCCCAGAACCTCTTGGTCAAAATCCTTCAGAATTTGTTCAAAGGTTACTCCACTTGCCTGACCTGAAATATTAGCAGACGGTCCAATCAAGGGTCCCGTCTCTCGAATCAAATCCAGCGTGATGGGATGACTTGGTATCCGAAATCCAACAGTCGCGAGGCCAGAATTGACCCAATAGGGAACTTGGTCATTGGCTTCAAGGATAATGGTCAAGGGACCTGGCAAAAAGGTCTCTACAAGTTTTTGTAGATAAGCTGGCTGATTCTTTGAAAAGTGCAAGATATCCTCTAAAGAGGCAATATTGAGATTGAGTGCCTTGTCTCTGGGACGACGTTTGAGTTGGTAAACATGGTCAACTGCTTTTTCGTCTAGAGCCTTGGCAAAAAGACCGTAAACTGTCTCTGTAGGTAGAACAACAGCTCCACCATTTTCCAACTCTTGTCTAATCCTGTCCATCATCAATCACGACCATCCTATCTTGACCAAATTGGTCCTTAAGTGTTCTTACACGTTTTTCAGGAAGATGTTTCCTAAAAAGTTCAGGAACA
Organism: Streptococcus mitis; assembly: GCF_001074635.1. Lineage (GTDB taxonomy): Bacteria > Bacillota > Bacilli > Lactobacillales > Streptococcaceae > Streptococcus > Streptococcus mitis_E. Next base: position 6,713 of record NZ_JUQO01000192.1, on the reverse strand, counting down.
CTTTGCCCTTGCTTGTATCCAATTTCAAGGTAAATCTTACCACCATCTTTGAGATAGTCTTTTGCATCTTCCGCAATTCTACGGTAAATAGCTAGGCCATCCTCGTCTGCAAAGAGAGCTAGATGAGGCTCCGAATGCAAGACATTCAAGCCGACCTCTGACTCATCTTCACGAGAGATATAGGGTGGATTGGAAACAATTATATCATATTTTTCAGAAATTTCTGTAAAACAGTCAGATTTTTTTAAAAATATTTGAAGATTTTGATTTTTAGCATTTTCGCTAGCTACATCTAAAGCATCTTGGGAAATATCTGCTGCTGTCACTGACCAATCTGGTCTGTTTTTTGCTAGAGCAAGAGCAATAGCTCCACTACCTGTTCCAATATCCAGAACTGAAAGATTCGTCTCAGGATTTTCAGCTAGAATAAGCTCCACTAACTCCTCTGTCTCTGGACGAGGAATCAAAACCCGCTCATCCACTTTTAACTGCATTCCATGAAAATCTGCCCCACCTATAATATACTGGGCTGGTTTATGAGCCACTAACTGCTGGTAAATCTCTTCTACAAATACTTCTTCCTCTTCCGTCACTTCCTGCTGAAGGGCAAAAACAAAGTCCGTAAAAGATAGATTTTTCAGGCTACGATAGACAAAAGAGAGGCTTTCTGCTTCCTCTCCTTGTCTTATCAACTCTTCTTCAAAATCTGAAAATAATTGAGCTAATTTCATTATTTGTTTAATTCTTCTAATTTTTGCGTTTGGTCATAAAGTACCAAGGCGTCCACAACTTCATCCAATTTACCAGACAAGATGGTATCTAGTTTTTGGAGAGTTAAGCCGATACGGTGGTCTGTGACACGGTTTTGTGGGAAATTATAAGTACGGATTCGTTCTGAACGGTCACCAGTACCAATCGTTGACTTACGCTCAGCGTCCTGTTCATCCTGAGCAATCTGAGCAAAGTGGTCGGCAACACGCGCACGGATGATTTTCATGGCTTTCTCACGGTTCTTCTGCTGAGTACGTTCTTCCTGCATCTCAACCTTGATATTGGTTGGCAAGTGAACGATACGAACAGCAGTCGCAACCTTATTGACGTTCTGTCCACCAGCACCTGATGCGTGGTAGATATCAACACGAAGGTCTTTTGGATCAATATCGTATTCAACCTCTTCCACTTCAGGCATGACAAGAACTGTGGCAGTTGATGTATGGACACGACCTTGGCTTTCTGTCACAGGGACACGCTGCACACGATGAGCACCTGATTCGTACTTAAGTTTAGAGTATACAGATTGACCCGAAACCATGGCAACCACTTCTTTAAAACCACCGACACCGTTCATAGAAGCTTCCATAACTTCAAAGCGCCAGCCTTGGACTTCCGCATACTTTTGGTACATGGTTAGAAGGTCTCCAGCGAAAAGTGCCGCTTCGTCACCACCAGCCGCTCCACGAATTTCAAGGATGATGTTCTTGTCATCGTTTGGATCCTTTGGAAGGAGCAAGATCTTCAGTTTTTCTTCGTATTCTTCTTTTTCAGCCTTGGCATCTTTGAGCTCTTGCTTGGCCATTTCTTCCAAGTCCGCATCTCCTCCTGATTCCTTAATCATTTCTTCAGCATCAACGATGTTTTGAAGGACTTGTTTGTACTCACGGTAGGCTGTTACTGTGTCACGAGTTGAAGCTTCTTCTTTTGAAAGCTCCATAAAACGTTTGGTGTCAGAGACCACATCCGGGTCACTCAGCAACTCTCCTAATTCTTCATAACGGTCTTCTACAGCTTGTAGTTGATCATAGATGTTCATTTTTCTTCATTCTCCTTATTGATTTCAGGGGCAAAATAATGTTTACGGCAAACTGAGATATAGGTTTCATTTCCACCAATCTGGATCTGCTCACCATCATAAACGGGCAATCCGTCCTGTGTACGCAACACCATAGTTGCCTTTTTCTTACAATACTGACAGATGGTCTTGATTTCGTCAATCTTGTCTGCTAAGAGCAAGAGATACTTGGAACCTTCGAACAGTTCATTGCGAAAGTCATTTTTCAAGCCAAAAGCCATGACAGGTATGTCTAACTCATCAACTACACGAGCTAGATCGTAAACATGGTGACGCTTGAGAAACTGGGCTTCATCGACCAAAACACAGTAAGGCTTTTCTGGTAGGTCTCGGATATAGCCAAAGATATCCGTCGTCTCCTCAATCGCAAGAGCAGGGCGTTTCATACCGATTCGACTCGACACATAGCCAACACCGTCACGCGTATCTAGAGCCGAGGTCATAATCACAACACCTTTTCCTTGCTCCTCATAGTTATAGGCCACCTTGAGAATCTCAATCGTCTTACCAGAGTTCATGGTCCCATAACGATAATACAACTGTGCCATGTTTCTTGCTTCACGTCCATTTCTAAATTTTTGCTACATTCTAGTATATCATAATTTTCTTAAGCTTTAAACGGCAAAATGTGGTAAAATAGAAGAAATCAAAAACTAGTGGAGGAAGCTATTATGCCATTTGTACGCATCGATTTATTTGAAGGACGCACGCTCGAGCAAAAGAAGGCTCTTGCTAAGGAAGTAACAGAAGCTGTTGTTCGCAACACTGGAGCCCCTCAATCTGCTGTCCATGTCATCATCAACGACATGCCAGAAGGAACTTACTTCCCACAAGGGGAAATGCGCACCAAATAAGCTAGCTTAAGCAGAAATGCTTAGGCTTTTTCAATCTCCAAGTAGCATCCATTGAAGAAATAGTCTAAATTTGTTACAATTTGAAAAGAGACTTGGAATATTCCAAGAAAAGAGCAATTAATTAAAGGAAACATTATGATTACACGTGAATTTGATACCATCGCTGCTATCTCTACTCCACTAGGTGAAGGAGCTATCGGTATTGTACGCCTGAGCGGAACAGAAAGTTTTGCAATTGCGCAAAAAATTTTCAAAGGGAAAGACTTGAGTCAGGTTGCTAGCCACACTCTCAACTACGGTCACATCGTTGACCCTCAGACAGGAAAAGTCATGGACGAGGTTATGGTTGGAGCTATGAAGTCTCCAAAGACCTTCACTCGTGAGGATATTATCGAGATTAACACTCACGGCGGGATTGCGGTGACCAATGAAATTCTCCAACTAGTTATCCGTGAAGGAGCTCGGTTGGCAGAACCTGGTGAATTTACCAAACGTGCCTTCCTAAATGGACGTGTGGATTTAACACAGGCCGAGGCGGTGATGGATATCATCCGTGCCAAGACAGACAAGGCCATGAACATTGCAGTCAAACAATTAGATGGTTCCCTTTCTGATCTTATCAATAATACCCGTCAAGAAATCCTTAACACACTTGCCCAAGTTGAGGTCAATATCGACTATCCTGAGTATGACGATGTTGAGGAAGCGACTACTGCTGTTATCCGTGAGAAGACTATGGAGTTTGAGCAATTGCTAACCAATCTCCTTAGAACAGCCCGTCGTGGTAAAATCCTTCGTGAAGGAATTTCAACAGCTATCATCGGACGTCCCAACGTTGGGAAATCAAGCCTTCTCAACAACCTCTTACGTGAGGACAAAGCTATCGTTACAGACATTGCTGGTACAACCCGTGATGTCATTGAAGAATACGTCAACATCAACGGTGTTCCTCTAAAATTGATTGACACAGCTGGTATCCGCGAAACGGATGACATCGTGGAACAAATCGGTGTTGAACGTTCGAAAAAAGCCCTCAAGGAAGCTGACCTAGTACTACTAGTCCTAAATGCTAGTGAACCGCTGACAGTCCAAGATCGTCAACTTCTTGAAATCAGTCAGGATACCAACCGAATTATTCTTCTTAACAAAACTGACCTACCAGAAATGATTGAAACTTCAGAACTTCCTGAAGACGTTATTCGTATTTCAGTCCTTAAAAACCAAAACATCGACAAGATTGAAGAGAGAATCAACAACCTCTTCTTTGAAAATGCTGGTTTGGTTGAGCACGATGCTACCTACTTGTCAAATGCCCGTCATATTTCCTTGATTGAGAAGGCTGTTGGAAGCCTACAGGCTGTTAATGAAGGGCTGGAACTAGGTATGCCAGTTGACTTGCTTCAAGTTGACTTGACTCGTACTTGGGAAATCCTCGGAGAAATCACTGGGGATGCTGCACCAGATGAACTCATTACCCAACTTTTTAGCCAATTTTGTTTAGGAAAATAAGAAAAATCCATGATCGTTCTTGCGGTCATGGATTTTATTGTCTTATTAGTAATCTGGTCTTAAGACACCTGTTACAGTTGCCTTAGTTGCTTCGTAGTCGCCATCTACGACAACTTTGATAATGCGTTTGGCATCTTCTTCTGGTGCTGGAACTAGAGGTAAGCGTGTTGGGCCAGCTTCAAATCCCATATAGTTCAGAACTGCCTTAACAGGAGCAGGACTTGGATAAGAGAAGAGGGCATTGACTTTAGGAATGAACTTACGTTGAATAGCTGCAGCTTTCTTCATATTGCTTTCAGCTATGGCAGTAAACATCTCATGCATTTCATCTCCATTTGTATGGGAGGCAACAGAAATAACCCCATCCGCACCCAAGTTCATGGCATGGAAAGCATCTCCATCTTCACCAGTATACACCAAGAACTCTTCTGGTTTGTGCTCAATCAAGTAAGCCATATTAGCCAAGCTAGTACATTCTTTGACACCGATAATATTTGGATGGTCAGCCAAACGAAGCATGGTTTCTGGAGTTAATTCGACAACCACACGACCTGGAATATTATAGATAATAATAGGTAGATCAGAAGCATCTGCAATGGCCTTAAAGTGCTGATACATTCCTTCTTGAGAAGGTTTGTTGTAGTAAGGTACAATAGCAAGCCCAGCAGCAAAACCGCCAAATTCCGCGACTTCTTTGACAAACTCGATCGAGTCACGCGTATCATTGGTACCTACACCCGCAATCAAAGGAACGCGTCCATTGACAATCTTTTGTACAGCCGCAAAGAGTTCCAACTCCTCATCGTGGGTCAAGGTTGGACTCTCAGCAGTCGTCCCTGCAAGGAGAATTCCGTCTGTATGATGCGCCAACAAATGCTCAATCAAGGCTGGAATGGCATCAAAGTTGATGGAGCCATCCTCGTGGAAGGGAGTAATAAAGGCTGTGATGATTTTACACTCTTTTAAATCTTGGTAAGACATGAAAACACCTCTCTATTTCAAAGAAGGAGTTCATCTGAACTCCTAAACGATATGACTATTTTAATTCAAATTTCAATTCAGCTGTTGGACGAACCAAACCACGTTCGTGCAAAGTTTCAGCAATCTGAACGGAGTTCCAAGCAGCACCTTTGAGAAGGTTATCTGAAACAACCCACATGTGAATTCCTTTTTCTGCATCCAAGTCTTTACGGATACGACCAACAAAGGTATCACGTGAACCCACTGCATTGATAGCTTGCGGATAGATTTGATGAGCTACATCATCTTCAAGAACAGCACCTGGGAAAACTGCGATAGCTGCTTTGACTTCTTCGATTGGAGCCACTTCTTTTGTTTCGATGTAAACAGACTCAGAGTGAGCTGACAAGACTGGAATACGCACACATGTTGCAGATACTGCAATGCTATCATCTTCCATAATTTTCTTAGTTTCCTTAGTCATCTTCATCTCTTCATAAGTGTAATCATTGTCAGTGAAGACATCGATTTGTGGAAGAGCGTTAAAGGCGATAGGATAATGTTTCTTGTCACCGCCTGAAGGTAAGATTTCCGCATGCAAATCACGTGGTTTCACACCATCATTCAACACTTCACGAAGTTCACGTTGTGTTTCAAGAATCGCTCCCATACCAGCACCTGAAACTGCTTGGTAAGTTGAAACGATGATACGATCCAAGCCCCATTTTTGACGGACAGGTTCAAGCGCCACCATCATTTGGATTGTTGAACAGTTAGGGCAAGCAATAATCCCGTTGTGGGCATCAAGTGCGTGAGCATTGACCTCTGGAACAACCAAAGGAACGTCTGGATTTTGACGGAAGTAAGATGTATTATCAACTACTACCGCTCCAGCTTTCACTGCGTATGGTGCATACTTAGCTGATGTAGAACCACCTGCTGAAAAGAGAGCAATATCAACTCCCTCAAAAGCAGTTTCAGTCGTTTCTTCAATTGTAATATCTTGATCTTTAAATTTCAAAGTCTTGCCTGCTGAACGTGCAGAAGCAAGTAAACGAATTTTATCGATTGGAAGTGTTGATTCTTCCAACATTTTTATCATCTGAGCACCGACAGCACCTGTCGCGCCGACTACAGCAACTGTATATCCCATAAATAACCTCTTTCGGAATTTTCTAAAAATTTCTATAATAGATGTATTATACTACTTTTTCCATGAATTGCAAAGCTTTTTCATCATTTTTTGGAAAATAAAAATCCCCAGTCGCTAGACTAGGGACTAAGAGGCATCTTCATGTGATGAGCAGGTTCACACAACTCATCAAGGTCCGCTCCTGCGTTATGACCTCCTTATGCTCAATAGTAGTCCGAAGACTACCTATCGACTCATCGCATCTTCTATTCTACTAAAGAGAATCACTTTTGTCAACAGACGAAACTCTTTATACTCTTCGAAAATCTCTTCAAACTTCGTCAACGTCGTCTTCCCGTATGTATGGTTACTGACTTCGTCAGTTTCATCTACAACCTCAAAAACATGT